>NZ_JANPEO010000097.1:0-2585 GCF_031422975.1 Nocardioides sp.
CCGGCGGCGAACGCCGCCGGTCTCGGGCCCCCCGGTCCCCCAGATGTCATTGCTCGCACCTCCCCTGCCCTACTCCACCAGTGACAGGAACTGAACCCGTGTCCACCACAGCGCACCCGCCAGCGCGGGACAGTCGCGAAGTGCAGCAGCCGCTCGTAGCGCGCATCTTCGCCAACCAGCAGGTCATCCTCTTCTTGGTGTTCGCCGCGATGGTGGCGTTCTTCACCTCGCAGAACTCAATCTTCTTCAGCACCGGAGTCTTCGGAAACGTGCTGCTCGACTGGGGACCGGTCGTCCTGGTCGCCGTCGGCGAGACCTTCGTGGTGATCTCCGGGGGCATCGACCTGTCGGTGGGATCCACCGTCGGCCTGGCCGGCGTCATCGGCGCGTTCGCGATGCGCAACCTGACCACCGGCGGACACGGCGAGGCCCTCACACTCCTGCTCGGCACCCTCGTCTGCGTGGGCGTGGGGGCCGCGGTGGGCATCGTCAACGCCCTGTTGATCAACAAGGCCAGGCTGGTGCCCTTCATCGCCACCCTCGCCACCCTCGGTGCCGGCGCCGGTCTCACCATCGTGATGACCAACGGAGCCCCGATCGCGGGCGGCCCGCCCACCGCCATCACCCTGAGCAACAACTGGATCGGACCGCTGTCCAAGCCGATCGTGATCGTCATCGTGCTCGTCGTCATCTGCGGACTCTTCCTGCACACCGCGCGCTTCGGCCGCTACACGTTCGCGATCGGGTCCAATCCGTTCGCCGCGCGTGCCGCCGGCATCAGCGTCCCGTGGCACCTGACCAAGATCTACGTGCTGTCCGGGGCCCTGTCCGGCCTGGCGGGCATGTTCTTCTACCTCCGCCTCGGGTCGGGCGCCCCGACATCCGGGGCCGGGCTCGAGCTCGACGCCATCGCGGCCGTCGTCATCGGCGGCGCCAGCCTCGCGGGCGGTGTGGGCCGGCTCAGCGGCACGGTGCTGGGCGCGTTGATCCTGACCACGGTCACGAGCGGGCTGATCATCATCGGCGTCGCGCCCAACTGGAAGAAGGTCGTCGTGGCCATCCTGATCGCGGCCGCCGTCTCTACCCAGGCCCTGCGCACCTCGAGGGGCTCGGCATGAGCGCCGCACCCATCTACGAGGTCCGCAACGTCACCAAGAGCTACGGTTCGGTCCACGCACTCCAAGACGCCAGCCTCGCGCTGCACGCGGGCGAGGTCATCGGCCTGGTCGGCGACAACGGCGCCGGGAAGTCCACTCTGGTCAAGGCCCTCTCGGGGGTCCACCAACCCACCAGCGGCCAGATCTTCCTCGACGGCGTCGAGCGCAGCTGGAAGTCCCCGCACGAGGCGATCGAGGCGGGCATCGAGACGCTCTACCAGGACTCGGGGCTCGCCCCGCAGCTCTCGGTGGGCGCCAACGTGTTCCTCGGCCGCGAGGTCACCAGGCCCGGGATCCTGGGCAAGATGGGCTTCTTGGCCCAGAAGCAGATGGACGCGAAGGCCCACGCCGAGTTGGAGCGTGTGGGGATCGCCGTACCCGCCTCGAACCGGTCCATCGACCAGCTCTCCGGCGGTCAGCGCCAGGCGGTGGCCATCGGTCGGGCCGTCGCCTGGGCCAAGAAGGTGATCATCCTCGACGAGCCGACCAACCACCTCGGGGCCCGCCAGGCGGGCGAGGTGCTCGAAGTGATCAAGTCGGCCCGCGACATGGGGCTGGGAGTCATCTTCATCTCACACACGCTGCCGCACGTGCTCCAGGTGACCGATCGCGTCGTGGTGCTGCGCCTGGGCCGGGTCGTGCGTGACGCTCCGACATCGGAGTTCGACGCGGAGAGCCTGCTCGGCACCATCACCGGGTTGATCGAGAGCCCCGCCGAGCCTTTGGAGGAGGAGCTGTGAAGGCCCTGTATGCCGAGTTCACCGCTCGTCTCGACGCTGAGTCGCAGGTGGCCGCCTTGATGCGCGACCTCAGCGAGGCCGTGCGCGCGGAGCCGGGTTGCGTCACCTTCGAACCCTTCGTCCGCGACGACAACCCGCTGCACTGGGTGATCTTCGAGGTCTACCGGGACCTGGAGGCCTTCGAGGCCCACATCGGCAGCGAGCACGGTCGGGTCTTCAACAAGGCTCTGGCGGGCCTCATCGAGGGGCAGGGTTCCGAACTGACCTGGCTGCGGGAGCCCTCCTTGTGAGCAGGAGCCCGGTCACCTGATGCCCCCGAGCGGACTTCGGGCTCGGTGAGCGACGTGTTGCTCCTACAGTGGGCGAATGCCTGACTCCGACGCCCCGCGCCACCACCGCCCTAGCGTCCCGGGCGCGGCGTTCTTCGAGGACCTCACCGGTGGCGCCGACCCCGCAGCGGTCCGCGAGGCGGGCGACCTGGCGGCGACCCTGCTGGTGCGAGGCGCCCAGGGCGCGGACGACCATGCCCTGGTCGATCGCGTGCTGCACCTGGCCGACACCGAGGGGCTCGAGACCCTTGCCGAGGTCTGGTCCGGCGCTCCCCCCGACACCCTCGCGGGCTGCCTGTGGCGGCTCTACGTCCTGCGCGCGTGGGTGCACCGCTCCCCGTCGAGGGTCGCAGCGGAGT
>NZ_JANPEO010000098.1:0-1989 GCF_031422975.1 Nocardioides sp.
AGTCTCTCATAACCGGTCGCCGCTGTCAGCGATGGAGCGACACGAACGCGCCGGGTAACGTGGCCTCTTTGAGCTGAGGGACGACGAGACGACGCAGCACGAGATCGGCAAGCGCACCTACATCGTGGCCCAGGTTGCGCCGCTGGACGTGGACGGCGTGCGCACCACCGAGGTGGGCACGGCGGTCTGGCTGGTGGCGTTCATCGCCCTGCTGCCGTTCTACGGCGCACTGGAGGACAGTGGCCGCACCTGGTGGCTGTGGACCTGCCTGGCCGGCTTCGGCCTCGGCCTGTTCGGGCTGGAATATTGCCGACGCCGTCGCAAGGCGCGCGCCGAGCTCGACGTCGAATGACCCTGCCGCCGACCCGTTGGGAGCTCGCCGGAGACGGAAGGCTGATCTACGGCGAGAACTTCGCTGCCCTGGTGGCCGACGGCGCCGACGTCGCGGGTGAGGCCCGCCTGGCCGATGCGCTCGTCGGGCGCCACGCGCGGATCCTCGACGTGGGATCAGGTATGGGCCGGATCGCGGCTGCCCTGACGGCCCGCGGGCACGACGTGGTGGCCACGGAGCCGGACCCCGCACTGCGTGAGCAGTCGCTGGCGACGTACGCCGACGTGCCGGTGCTGCCCCACGAGGCGCTGGCGATCCCGGCCCTCGAGCCGTTCGACCTGATCGTCGTGGTCGGCAACGTCCTCATCTACCTGGCCGAGGACACCGAGCGCGCTGTGCTGGCGCACCTGCGGTCGCTGCTCGCGCCCGGCGGCCGGATCCTGGCGGGCTTCCACCTGACCGCGATCATGAGCGGCAGCCGGACCTACCCGGCCGACGAGTTCCTCGCCGATGCGGCGACTGTCGGGCTCGGGGTCGACTGGCGGTTCGGCAGCTACGAGCTGGACCCGCCGAACGACGAGTACGCCGTGTGGGTGCTG
Organism: Nocardioides sp.; assembly: GCF_031422975.1. Lineage (GTDB taxonomy): Bacteria > Actinomycetota > Actinomycetes > Propionibacteriales > Nocardioidaceae > Nocardioides. Next base: position 931 of record NZ_JANPEO010000098.1, read on the forward strand.
TCTGCGCGTTAGAGAGCCACGAACCCGTCGTCGGTCAGGGTGTCGAAGACGTGGTCGGGCACCGGGATCGGCTGCTGCTTGCGAGCCAGCTTGACCTCGGAGTGGGCACCGCAGCCGTGGTTGAAGGTGACGGCCTTGCCGTCGTCGTTGGCGTTGCCGTTGGCGCAGACGCCGAAGGTGTCGGCGAGCGGACCGGCGAGCCGGACCAGGAAGCCGCAGGACCAGCAGGAGTCGGGCGCGCTCTTGGCGATCAGTGCGTCGGGGCCACCGTCACCCTCGTACCAGCGCTGGGCCGCCATGTCGATGCCCTCGGGCGACAGGGTGCGGACCCGGCCCAGGCCGAGGTCCTTGGCGACCTGACGCACCTGCGCCTTGGAGTCGGCGTCGAGCGGGTCGTCGCCGAAGAAGTAGGTCGGGACCAGGCGCGGGTCTTCGTCCTCGACGGGGAGCAGGTCGCCCGGGGAGAGGTCGCCGGGCTGGAGGCGTTCCTTGTAGGGCACCCACGACGGCGCCACGATCGCCTCGGCCCCCGGCAGCAGCACTGCCTCGTTGAGGGTGGCCCCGGTGCCAGCGGCGTCGCGGGTCAGCGTGACCGACCAGTGCCAACCGCGGTAGCCCGGTCGCGTGCAGGCGAACGTGTGGGTGACGACGAGGTCGTCCTCCCGGCGGACGTCGAGGTGGTCACCGACGTCCGCGGCGCCGGCGAGGTCGAGAGCCGCGGCTCGCGCGTCCTCGACGGCCGCGGCCAAGATGGCGTCGGGCGAGGTCTCGTCGAGGTCAATCACCTGCGCATCATCGCAAACCCGACGGCGGTCTGTCAGTTCGCCCTGCCATCCGGACGCCTGCTGCACGTCGCGGACCCGTCCACACGGCAGGATTGACCCATGACCTCCGAGCACGAGCCGCCGAGCGACCCCACTGCTGGGGGTCGACTGGCGGGCGCGGGCCGGGGGGTGCGCGCCGCCAGTCGCGGCGTCGGCCGCGGCGTCGCGGGCGCCACTCGCGTCACCGGACGCGCGGGCAGGTACACCGTTCGGCAGGCGCGGCGCGCGGCGCGCG
>NZ_JANPEO010000099.1:0-1758 GCF_031422975.1 Nocardioides sp.
GCGTTCCGAGACGACCGGGGTGGACCGTGATCGGTCCGTAGTCATCACCGGGATCGGCCCATCGAAGGACTTGCGAAAGGAGTTTGTGGAGAGTTTCTGGAGAGCGGTTCAAATCTTCGGGTCTTTCCTGAACGGAAACCCGCGACTCTCCGAGACCGGAACCCCGCTCTGACCAGCATGTTTGCTGGTCAGAGCCGGATTCAATCGGTCGGGCTGACAGGATTTGAACCTGCGACCCCCTGACCCCCAGTCAGGTGCGCTACCAAGCTGCGCTACAGCCCGAACGCTTGCGGCACAAGGCCAACGAAGCGTTCGGAAGACTACCCCAGGGCCTTGGTGAGCAAGGAATCGACCCACCATCCGGGTCGGGGATCGCCACGTGCCGGGGGCCGGCGCCCACTCCATGGCCACGGGCGACCATGCCGGCGTAGTCCATCCGGGCCATCTCGTTCCATTGAGCAGACTCACGGCCGCGGCGCTCGGAAGATGAAGTCTCAACCTTGTGGGAGGTCTTCCGATGTCCGCTGTTCCGCGCCGCCTAGGCCTGCTCGTCGCCGTCCTGGGCGTGACGATCGGCCTGAGCCTGGCCGCGCCTCGGGCGGACGCCGCTCCGGAGACGGTGGCGCGCGAGAGCGGTCACACTGCCGAGGTCATCGCCCTCGCCCAGCAGGTCGCCGCGCGCCAGCAGAGCCTCTATGCGTTGAACCAGCGGGCCGATGCCCGCGACCGGGTGCTCGTCGGCTTCCGGGCCGTGCTGGAGAAGTACGGCTACACCGGGGAACCCGACCTCGCCACGGTCGTGCTCCCGTTGGCGTCGTACGACGTCTCGGCCGGGTTCGGCCTGACCGGCCCGCTGTGGGAGGCGGAGCACGGTGGCCAGGACTTCGGTGCCGGCTACGGCGAGCCGCTGGTCGCGGTGGCCGAGGGTGTGGTCACCGAGGTCGCCGATGCCGGCCCCTATGGACTGCGCACGATCCTGACCCTCCCCGACGGCACCGAGCTGAGGTACTGCCACCAGACCAGCGTCTCAGTGGCAGCCGGCGACTCCGTGGAGATGGCCGACGAGATCGGCACCGTGGGCAGCACCGGGAACTCGACAGGTCCGCACCTCCACCTCGAGGTGCGACCCGCCGGCGGCAACCCCATCGATCCGATGGACTGGCTGCGCGCCGCGGGCCTCAACCCCTGAGTTTCGGACCGTACGTCAGCGCTTGCGCTTCTCGCGCGGCTTCTGGTTGATCACGATCGGCGTCCCGACGAAGCCGAACTCCTCGCGCAGGCGTCGCTCGATGAAGCGCTCGTAGGACGCGTCGAGCTTGCCGCTGGTGAACAGCACGAACGTCGGCGGCGCCGTCGAGGGCTGTGTCGCGAAGAGGATCTTGGGCTGCTTGCCGCTGCGCACCGGGTGCGGGTGCTCGGAGACCAACCGGCCCAGGAACGTGTTGAGGGCACCGGTGCCGATCCGGGTCTCCCAACCCTCCAGGGCCTTGTCGAGCGCCGGGACGAGCCGGTCGACGTGCCAGCCGGTGAGGGCGGTGAAGTTGATCCGCGGCGCCCAGTGCAGCTGTACGAGGTCGCGCTCGATCTCGCGCTCGAGGTAGTAGCGGCGCTCGTCGTCGACAACGCCGCCGGCACCACGGTCGACCCGGTCGACGAGCTGATCACGCTCGGTGACCGAACCTGGCGCTTCATCGACACCGCGGGCATCCGCAGGCGGGTCAACCAGGCATCGGGCCACGAGTACTACGCCTCGCTGCG
>NZ_JANPEO010000100.1:0-7278 GCF_031422975.1 Nocardioides sp.
GAACGGGCTATCCGCGCGTAACCCGTTCGGGCCACCCGTCGTTGGGCCCGCATGCGACCCACACACAGCATCCTTGCCCTGGCCGCCAGCGTCGCCCTGACCGCAGCAGTGGCCGTCACCAGCGGTGCCGCCTCCGCTGCCGACCGCACCGGTGCCGCCTCCGCTGCCCGACGCACCGTTGCCTGGGCTCCGGCAGGCACGGCCACGATCACCCCCGGCGTGCAGACCAACACCGCGGGCTCGGGCCAGTGCACCGCCAACTTCGTGCTCACCGACGCCGCCGGGTCGGTCTACGTCGGCCAGGCAGCCCACTGCTCCGGCCTCGGCGCGGCCACCGACACCGACGGCTGTGACGCCGGTGCGCTGCCGCTCGGCACCAAGGTGACCTTCAACCGCGCCGGCAGCATCGTCACTTCAGGCACCCGTGTCGGCGCCGGCAAGCTGGCCTACAGCTCCTGGAACACGATGCAGAGGCTCGGCGAGAAAGACGCCAACACCTGCGCCTACAACGACTTCGCCCTGGTGAGGGTCAACGCGGGCGACGTGGCCTCGGTCAACCCGAGCATCCCCTTCTGGGGTGGTCCCGTCGGCATCAACACCACCGGCACCGCTGCGGGCGACCGGGTCTTCAGCTTCGGCAACTCCGGCCTGCGCGGCGGCATCGAGCAGCTCTCGCCCAAGACCGGGGTCAGCCTCGGCCAGGACGCGGCTGACGGTGGCTGGACGCACCCGCTCTACACCGTGACCCCGGGCATCCCCGGAGACTCGGGCAGCGCCTTCCTCGACGCCAGTGGCGCCGCGCTCGGCACCCTGTCCACGCTCGGCCTGGCGCCCCTGCCGGCCTCGAACAACATCGGGGACTTCTCCCACGAGCTCGCCTACGCGAAGCAGCACTCCGGGATCGCCGGCCTGCGGCTGGCGCACGGGACCGAGCCGTTCGACCCGATCCTCTGATCGGTCGCACCCGAGATCCCGGCGGTTCCGTCTGTGGGGGGCGGGGCCGCCGGCCCCTTTCGGGTGCCGCGCGGGGCTAGGCTCCCGCCATGACTCAGGGGGAGGCATGGACCGGGGTGTGGCGCGTCGTCGCCGCGACCCTGGGCGCCTGCCTGCTGGTGACACTCGTCGGGTGGGCCGCCCTGATCGGACCCTCGCACGTGTTCACCGGCCCCGGACCCACGCCGAGCAGCGAGACCACCACGACCAGCGAGGCCCCGATCGAGCAGGTCCGGGAGAAGCGTCGCGAGGATGTCGCGCAGCAGGAGTACGGCGCCGCCACCTCGATCATCGCCAACGTGATCGGCGGCGCCATCCAGCTGTTCTGCCTCGGCGGCATGCTGTACGTGGCCTTCTGGCTGGCCCGGCGGGCCACGAGGGCCTGGCGGCTGCGCCGCCACTTCGACGTAGCGCCGGACGTCGACTTCGAGACGGTCCCACCCGGCCACCCGCGGCGGGCCCGCAAGGCGATGGCCCTCGACGCGGAGGAACAGCTCCGCCTCCTGCTCGACGGCGAGCCCCGCAACGCGATCGTCGCGTGCTGGCACCGCTTCGAGATGCAGGCCGTGGAGTCGGGGCTGGCCCGCCACCCGTGGGAGACCTCCTCGGAGTTCGCGCTGCGCATGCTCGAGCAGGCCGACATCGACTCGGGCCCGGTCAGCCGGCTGCTGGACCTCTATCGCGAGGCCCGCTTCTCCGAGCACGACCTCGACGAGTCCGACCGGGCCGCGGCGGCCGCGGCACTCCGCGAGATCCAGGCACAGGTGGGCGCGCGGCCCGGGGCGGACCGGGCGTGACCCGGTCCGGCACGGTGCGCAGCTGGGGGTCGCGTCTCGGCACGCTCGTGCTGGTCGTCCTCGGCGGCCAGGTCGCCTTCACGGCGCTCGACTTCGACCCCCGGCTGCGCGACTGGGCGCTGATGGCGACAGCCGGAGTGGTCCTGCTGTGGCTGGCGTTCGATGCCCTCGGTGTCGAGGACGCCCCCTGGGACGACCCGCTGGCGGCGTACGCCAGGCCAGATGCTGCCGACGACAGCGTCCACCACCGGGTGCTCACCAACCACCTCGCCGCCCGTGACCCCGGGCCGGCTCTGCGCAACCTGCTGGTCGACCTGGCACGCGGGCGCGACCCGGACCTGCGAGATCCCGAGCTGCGTGCCCTGGCCGAGAGCCCGGCGCGACGCCTCAGCGCCACCGACATCGACCGCTACCTGACCCGAATCGAGACGCCACGTGACCACGAGTGACGCAACCCTGACCGCTGCCGAGGCCACCGCCGTGGCCCAGCAGGTCCTCACCCAGGCCGGCCGTGCCGTGGTGGGGAAGCAGCGGCCGCTGAGCCTCGTGCTGGCCGCCATCCTGGCCAAGGGGCACGTGCTGATCGAGGACTTTCCGGGGCTCGGCAAGACTCTGGCTGCCCGGACCTTCGCCCAGGCCCTCGGCCTGGAGTTCTCGCGGGCGCAGTTCACCCCGGACCTGCTGCCGGCCGACCTCACCGGCTCCTACATCTACGACCAGCGGATCTCGGAGTTCTCCTTCCGCCGCGGCCCGCTCTTCGCGGGACTGCTCCTCGCCGACGAGATCAACCGGACGCCGCCCAAGACCCAGGCGGCGCTGCTGGAGGCCATGCAGGAGGGCCAGGTCACCGTCGAGGGCGAGACGCACCCGCTGCCGGTGCCCTTCCACGTGCTGGCGACCGCCAACCCGGTCGAGTACGAAGGCACCTACCCGCTGCCCGAGGCCCAGCTCGACCGGTTCCTGCTGCGGGTCGCCTTCGGCTATCCCACCGCGCAGGAGGAGTACGACGTCGTGGCACGCCGGCTCGAACGCCAGCGGGAGGAGGTCTCGGTGGAGGCCGTCACCGACGCCGCCGGACTCCGCGCCGTCCAGGCGGCCGTCGAGCGGATCCAGGTCGATGAGAGCGTCGGCCGCTACTGCGTGGCCCTCGCCGACGCCACCCGCGGGCACCAGGACGTGCTGATCGGCGCCTCCCCGCGTGGCAGCCTCGGCCTCGTGCTGGCCGCGCGTGGGTGGGCGTTGATCCGCGGCCGCGACTACGTGATCCCCGAGGACGTCAAGGCCGTCGCCAGCTCCGTGCTGGCGCACCGGATCACCGTGAAGCCCGAGCTCTGGATGACCCGGGCGTCCGGCGCCCGCGTGGTCGAGGCGGTGCTGGCGAGCGTGCCCGCGCCAGGAGCGCTGGAGCACCGGTGATCACCCCATGACCGTGTGGACGCCTACCCCCGCGCTGAGTCGCGCCACCGTGGCTGCCGCGGCCGGGCTGGTGGGCGCGGCCCTGACCGGCTCGCCGGCGCTCGCGATCCTCGCCGCGCCGTTCGTCCTCCCGGTGGTGCTCGGTCTGCTCGGCCGTCCGTCGTCGACCCCTCGGGTCACGGCTCTGCTGGGAGCCACCAGGCTGCCCGAGGGGCAGGGAACCACCTCGACGCTGCAGGTCGAGGACGGCGAGGAGGCCGAGCAGGTCACCCGCGTGGTGGCGCGGGCACCGTACGTAGTGGCGAGGCCGGCCTCCGGCGCGCTGAGCGTGCTGACGGGCGACGCCGCCGACAGCGTGGTCGAGATCGGTGCGCGACGCTGGGGACGGCCGCAGGTCGGTGACGAGCAGGTGGCCCTCACCAGCGCGTGGTGCGGCTACCGCTGGGGGCCGGAGCGGCTGGGGGCGCAGCAGCTGACGGTGTGGCCGCTGGCTGCGGCGTACGACTCGACGGCGGAGGCGCCCCAGCCCGACGGCCTGGTGGGTGCCCACAGGTCGCGACGGGTCGGCAGCGGCACCGAGTTCGCCGGGATCCGGCCGTTCGCACCGGGCGACCGGTTGCGACGGATCAGCTGGCCGGTGTCCCTGCGCACCCGCGAGCTCCAGGTGGTCACCACCCGGGCCGAGCAGGACGCGTCGGTGCTGGTGGTGGTCGACTCCCTGCGCGACATCGGGGTCTCGGGCGGGGTCGACGGCCGGGCGAGCAGCCTCGACCTCACGGTCCGTGCCGCCTCCGCGCTGGCCGACCACCACGTCCGCCGTGGCGACCGGGTCGGCATGCGCGTGGTCGGCCCCGGTGACGCGCGGGTGCCGTTCGGCAGCGGGCCGCGCCACCTCCACCGGATCACCGGCACCCTCACCCGGGTGGTGCCGGACACGGCGACGGTGCCGGACGAGACACTCGAGCTCGGTGTCACCGGCGGCTGCGTCGTCTACGTGCTCTCCACCATGCTGCACGCGCCCGTCGTCAACGCGACCGCACTGCTCTCCGCGCGCGGCGTTGCGGTCGTGGTCATCGACACGCTCGTCGCGCGGGACCTGGACGAGCTGGGTGGCCCCACCTCCGCTGCCGGGCTGGCGTGGCGCATGCGGATGCTCGAGCGGGACCTCATGCTCGAGCGTCTCGCCTCCCTGGGCTGCCCGATCGTGCCCTGGCGCGGGCCGGGCACGGTCGACGTCGTGCTGCGTCAGCAGGCGCGGCGCGGCCAGGTTCCTCGGGTGCGTGCCCGATGACGAGATGGCGGACGTGGAGCCGCAGCCAGGTCGCCTGCCGGGCGCTCGTGGCCGTGCTGCCGGTGGTGGCGCTGGTCGTCGCACCGGTGCGACCGGGCCTCGTCGTGGTCGGGCTCGTGGTCACCTGCTCGGTGCTCTGGGCGATGTTCCCCGAGCTTGCCGCGGGGCCGGTCGCGTTGGTGTCCGTGATGGCGTGGTGGGCCCTCGCGGTGCCCGATCCCGTCCGGCCGGGCATCCTGCTGGCTGCCCTGGCACTGTCCGGCGCCCACGTCGCCGGGCTGCTGGCGGCGTACGGACCCGCACGCGCAGGGCTGGACCGACGGCTGGTCGTGGCGTGGGTACGCCGCGGGCTGCTCGCCTACATCGCGGCCCCTGTCGCCTACGCCGCCGTCGTGGTCCTCGACGACCCGGACTCGCTGATGTGGCCGCTCGCGGTGGCCGTGCTGGTGGTGCTGGTGCTCGTCGTGGGCATGCAGTTCAGACAGCCGTCGGCGTCCCCGTCGTCCTAGGGGACACTGGACCCATGTTCTTCGCCCTGGTCCACCGCGTCGTCCCGCCAGTCGCCCGGGCGATCTGGCGCCCGACCGTCACCGGACTCGAACACGTCCCGCGCTCGGGGCCGGTGATCCTGGCCAGCAACCACCTCAGCTTCATCGACAGCACGATGATCCCGGTCGTGGTGCCCCGCAAGGTGGTGTTCCTGGCGAAGTCCGACTACTTCACCGGCACCGGGATCAAGGGCGCCCTCGTGCGGGCGTGGTTCGAGGGCCTCGGCATGCTGCCGGTGGACCGCGACGACAGCAAGTCGGCCATCGCCAGCCTGGACACCGCACTCGAGGTGCTCGGACGGGGCGAGGCCTTCGGCATCTATCCGGAGGGCACCCGCTCCCGCGACGGGCGGCTCTACCGCGGGCGCACCGGTGTCGCGCACCTGGCGCTCAGTGCGGGGGCGCCGGTCGTGCCCGTGGGGTTGAAGGGCACGCAGGACGTGCAGCCGATCGATGCGACCCTGCCGCGCATCAAGCCGGTGAGCGTCGCGTTCGGGGCGCCGATCTCGCCGGCGGGCTACGACGGGGTGCCGTCGGGCCGCGCCCGCCGCGAGCTCACCGACACGATCATGTCGGCGATCGCCGAGCTGAGCGGCCAGGAACAGGCCGGGATCTACAACGAGCGCGCCTCAGGAGTGTGAGGCGTTGACCACGGTGTCGGTGCTGTCTGTTTGAGTGCAGCCATGGCCGCGACTCCCACGCCCAGCACCCGCTACCGCCTCGTCCGGGCGAGCGCGGCGGTCGTCGAGCCGCCCACGCTGGACGAGCACCAGCAGGCGGTCGTCGACCACGCCGGCGGTCCGCTCCTCGTGCTGGCCGGCCCCGGCACCGGCAAGACCACGACGATGGTCGAGGCCATCGCCGAGCTGATCGAGGAGCGCGGCGTCCATCCGGACCAGGTCCTGGCCCTGACGTTCTCCCGCAAGGCGGCCGAGCAGCTGCGTGACCGGGTCACCGCACGGGTCGGTCGGACCACCTCGGCGGCGACCTGCTCCACCTTCCACTCCTTCGCCTACTCGCTGATCCGGGCCTACAGCCCGCTCGACCTCTACGACGCGCCGCTGCGCCTGCTCTCCGCCCCGGAGGCCGACGTGGTGCTGCGCGAGCTGCTCAGCGACAACCCCGAGGCGGTCGCCTGGCCCGAGTCGCTCACCAGCGCCCTCGGCACCCGCGGCTTCACCCGGGAGGTCCACGCGGTGCTGTCGCGGGCCCGGGAGAAGGGCCTCGACCCGGCCGGGCTGGCCGCGCTCGGTGCCGCCAACGGCCTGCCCGAGTTCGTCGCGGCCGGGCTGTTCCTCGAGCAGTACCTCACGATCCTCGACAACCTCGGCGCCACCGACTACCCCGACCTGATCCGGCGTGCGGTCATCACCGCCGAGACCCACCGCGACGAGCTGCGGGCCAGGTTCAGCCACGTGTTCGTCGACGAGTACCAGGACACCGACCCGGGCCAGGTGGCGCTGCTGCGTGCCCTGGCGGGCGACGGGCGCAACCTCACCGTCGTGGGCGACCCCCATCAGTCCATCTACGGCTTCCGCGGCGCCGACGTGCGCGGCATCCTCGACTTCCCCGGGCAGTTCCCCACGTCGGCCGGGGAGCGCGCTCCGGTCCTGGTGCTGCGCCGCACCCGCCGATTCGGCCCGCGGCTGCTGCTGTGCGCGGGCCGCATCGCCGCCCGCCTGCCGCTCACCGGCAGCATCGGTGCCGACGCCCGCCAGGCGTTCCTCTCCCCGGAGGCGGTGCCCGGTCCGCACGGCGACGGCCGGGTCGAGATCCACACCTTCGACACCGATCGCGCCGAGTCCGAGCACCTCGCCGACCTGCTGCGTCGCGCCCACCTCGAGGACGGCATCGACTGGTCCGAGATGGCGGTGCTGGTCCGGTCCGGCCAGGCTTCGATCCCGCCGCTGCGCCGCGCCCTGGCCGCGGCCGGGGTGCCGGTCGAGGTGGCCGCCGACGACGTGGCGCTGGTGCGCGACCCGGCCGTGCTGCCGCTGCTCGACGGGCTCCGCGCGGTGGTCAACCTCGACAACGCCGATCCCGACTCGCCCGACTTCCTAGACCCGGGTCGGATCGAGTCCCTGCTGCTCTCGCCACTCGGTGGGCTCGATGCCGGCGACCTGCGGGCCCTCGTACGCCGCCTCCGCGCACGGGACAAGGCCAGCGACGCACCCCGCACCAGCCGCGAGCTGTTGCGTCTGGCTGTCGTCGCCGACGACTTCCTCGCCGGCCT
>NZ_JANPEO010000101.1:0-3168 GCF_031422975.1 Nocardioides sp.
GTCTCGTCGCTCGTCGGTGGCGAGCGCGGTCTCTGGTCGACCACGAGCGATGGAGCCTCCTACGCGCTGTGGCACAGCCCGGACGGCGGGGAATGGACCACGGTGAACCTCCCGGCGAGCGCTCCCGAGGGCGGCGGGGAGCGCATCCTCACGGGGGCCGCTGACGTCGTGACTGTGCTGCTGCTGGCCGACGACGGCACGGGCGGGCGCCTGTGGTGGTCCGCGGAATAGCCGGAGGCGGAGGTTGTTGAAAACGGTATGAAACGCATCGGCTTCCTGTCGTTCGGTCACTGGACACCGTCTCCGCATTCGCAGACCCGGACCGCGGCCGACGCGCTGCACCAGTCGATCGACCTGGCCGTGGCCGCCGAGGAGCTCGGGGCCGATGGTGCCTACTACCGCGTGCACCACTTCGCCCGGCAGCTCGCCTCGCCGTTCCCGCTGCTCGCTGCGGTGGGTGCTCGCACCAGCCGGATCGAGATCGGCACCGGAGTGATCGACATGCGCTATGAGAACCCGCTCTACATGGTCGAGGACGCCGGCGCCGCCGACCTGATCGCCGACGGTCGCCTCCAGCTCGGCATCAGCCGTGGATCACCGGAGCAGGTGATCGAGGGCTACACCTACTTCGGCCACCACCCGGGCGAGGGCAGGGACCACGCCGCCATGGCGCGCGAGCACACCGCGGTGTTCCTGCGGATGCTCGAGGGGGAGGGGTTCGCCGAACCCAACCCCCGGCCGATGTTCCCCAACCCGCCTGGCCTGCTGCGGCTCGAGCCGCACTCCGAGGGGCTGCGAGAGCGCATCTGGTGGGGCGCCGCGACGCGCGCGACAGCGGTGTGGACGGCCGAGCAGGGCATGAACCTGATGAGCTCGACGCTGCTGACCGAGGACACCGGGGTGCCCTTCCACCAGCTCCAGGCCGAGCAGATCCAGCGCTTCCGCGACGCGTGGAAGGCCGCCGGCCACGAGCGTGAGCCGCGCGTCTCGGTGAGCCGCAGCATCATGCCGCTCGTCTCCGAGATGGACCACGCCTACTTCGGCAACGAGCGCCGCAGCACCGACCAGGTCGGCATCCTCGAGGGCGGCAAGGCGCGCTTCGGCAAGACGTACGCCGCGGAGCCGGACGTGCTCGTCGAGCAGCTCGCCGAGGACGAGGCCGTGGCCGCTGCCGACACGCTGCTGTTGACCGTGCCCAACCAGCTGGGCGTCGACTACAACGCGCACCTGATCGAGAGCGTGCTCACCCTGGTGGCCCCCGAGCTCGGCTGGCGTTGAGCCAGAACTCGACACGGGCGCAGATGGTAGGCATCTCGGGCCACAGTCACGAGAGGATCACTGCGCCGTTCCACCTGCGCCGAGGAGCACGATGAGCACTCACGTTGCCGACAGTCATGGTCTGATCCGCGTCCAGGGGGCTCGGGAGAACAACCTCAAGAACATCAGCGTCGAGCTCCCCAAGCGTCGGCTGACGGTGTTCACCGGAGTGTCCGGCTCGGGCAAGAGCTCGCTGGTCTTCTCCACCATCGCCGCCGAGTCGCAGCGGATGATCAACGAGACCTACAGCGCCTTCGTGCAGGGCTTCATGCCGTCCCTGGCGCGCCCGGAGGTCGACTTCCTGGAGGGCCTGACGACCGCGATCATCGTCGACCAGGAGCGGATGGGGGCCAATCCCCGCTCCACCGTCGGCACCGCGACCGACGCCAACGCGATGCTGCGCATCCTCTTCAGCCGGCTGGGCTCGCCTCACGTCGGTCCGCCCACGGCGTACTCCTTCAACGTCCCCACCCGCAAGGCCAGCGGCGTCATGACCACGGACAAGGGCAGCCACGTCGAGAAGAACGTCGTCAGCCAGGCGGTCTACCTCGGCGGCATGTGCCCGCGCTGCGAGGGCATGGGCACCGTCAACGACATCGACCTGACGGCGTTGTACGACGAGACCAAGTCCCTCAGCGAGGGCGCGCTGAGCATCCCCGGCTACTCGATGGACGGGTGGTACGGCCGGCTGTTCGAGGGCGTCGGCCTGCCGATGGACAAGCCCATCTCGTCGTTCACCAAGAAGCAGCTCGACACGATGCTCTACTCCGAGCCGACCAAGATCAAGGTCGAGGGCATCAACCTCACCTTCGACGGGATCATCCCCAAGATCCAGAAGTCGATGCTGTCCAAGGACCCCGAAGCGATGCAGCCGCACGTACGCCGCTTCGTCGAGCGAGCGGTCACCTTCCAGACCTGCCCCGCGTGCGACGGGACACGGCTGACGAAGGAGGCCCTGTCGTCGAGGATCGACGGCAAGAACATCGCCGAGCTCTGCCAGCTGCAGATCAGCGACCTGGCCGAGTGGGTGCGGGCGCTCGACGAGCCGACGGTCGAGCCGCTGCTCAAGGGGCTCCAGCACCTGCTCGACTCGTTCGCCGACATCGGCCTCGGCTACCTCTCCCTCGATCGGCCGGCCGGCACGTTGTCCGGGGGAGAGGCTCAGCGCACCAAGATGATCCGCCACCTCGGGTCGTCGCTCACCGACGTCACCTACGTCTTCGACGAGCCGACGATCGGGCTTCACCCGCACGACATCGAGCGGATGAACCAGCTCCTGCTCCAGCTGCGCGACAAGGGCAACACCGTGCTCGTGGTCGAGCACAAGCCCGAGACGATCGCGATCGCCGACCACGTCGTCGACCTCGGACCAGCAGCAGGTACGGCGGGTGGCGAGGTCTGCTTCGAGGGGACCGTCGACGGGCTGCGGGCCAGTGACACCACCACCGGACGGCACCTCGATGACCGCGCGAGGCTCAAGGAGTCGTTCCGCCCCGGATCGGGACAGCTGTCGGTCAAGGACGCGTCCACGCACAACTTGAAGAACGTCAGCGTCGACCTCCCGCTCGGCGTGCTGTGCGTCATCACCGGGGTCGCCGGCTCCGGCAAGAGCTCACTGATCCACGGTTCGGTCGCCGGCCAGGACGGCGTGGTCGTCGTCGACCAGGGGGCGATCAAGGGCTCGCGCCGGAGCAACCCGGCGACGTACAGCGGTCTTCTCGAGCCGATCCGCAAGGCCTTCGCCAAGGCCAACGGCGTGAAGCCCGCGCTGTTCAGCTCCAACTCCGAGGGTGCCTGCCCGACGTGCAACGGCGCGGGCGTGATCTTCACCGAACTGGGCGTGATGGCGAC
>NZ_JANPEO010000102.1:0-1749 GCF_031422975.1 Nocardioides sp.
CACACTCGACGAGTGCGTCGCGCCCCTGCTTGCTACTGTTGTGCGCGACCCACCGCCGCGCGTCGGCGGCCGCGCGCGGGGTTTGCGACAGTGACAGCGGATCCTGGTTCAGTGGCAAGGGTTTCTTTCGGGGTGGACCGATCGGGGATAGTCCAGCGCGGCCCGGATACCCACTCGTGGGATCAGTCAAACCTGTGGTCAGGGAATTTTTCTCAGGGTGTTCACAGTGTGACCAACCAAACCTTCTCCCGAGTTCGCGCGCAACCGCCCGGAGGCGGGAGACTGTCGGTGACGTGCCCCAAGTCAGCCGCACCGGGGCTCGCGCCACAGTCACCGTGTCGGAGCGGCTTCGAGAGGATTGACATGACCGTCCAGGCACCAGCCCGCCACAAGGTGGTCGTGATCGGGTCCGGCTTCGGTGGCCTCTTCGGCACCAAGGCACTGCGCCGCGCTCCCGTGGACGTCACCATGCTGGCGAAGACCACTCACCACCTCTTCCAGCCGCTGCTCTACCAGGTCGCGACCGGCATCCTCAGTGAGGGCGAGATCGCACCTCCCACCCGCGAGGTGCTGAGTGGCCAGCACAACGCGCAGGTGCTGCTCGGAGAAGTCACCGGCATCGACCTCGGGACCCGGACCATCACCAGCCACGTCCTGGGCCGGGAGACCCTCACGCCCTACGACTCGCTGATCGTCGCGGCGGGCGCCAACCAGTCCTACTTCGGCAACGACCACTTCTCCGAGCACGCGCCCGGCATGAAGAGCATCGACGACGCCCTCGAACTGCGGGGCCGCATCTTCGGCGCCTTCGAGATGGCCGAGCTCGGCGCCAACCGCGGCGACAACGTCGACCACCTCCTGACCTTCGTGGTCGTCGGCGCCGGTCCGACCGGCGTGGAGATGGCCGGCCAGATCGCCGAGCTCGCGCACCGCACCCTCAAGCGCGACTTCCGCGCCATCAACACCCGCACGGCTCGAGTCATCCTGCTCGACGCCGCGCCCCAGGTCCTGCCGCCGTTCGGCCAGAAGCTCGGCGCGAAGGCGAAGAGCGAACTCGAGAAGCTCGGCGTCGAGGTCATCCTCGGCGCGATGGTGACCGACGTCGACGAGCGCGGCATCGAGATGAAGTTCAAGGACGGCCGCGTCGAGCGCATCAAGACCGTCACCAAGATCTGGGCGGCGGGCGTCCAGGCGAGCTCGCTGGGCAGGATCCTCGCTGAGCAGACGGGTGCACCCCTCGATCGTGCCGGTCGGATCGGCGTCAACCCCGACCTGACGCTGCCCGGCCACCCCGAGGTCTTCGTGGTCGGCGACATGATCGCCCTCGACAACCTCCCCGGGGTCGCCCAGGTCGCGATCCAGGGCGCCAAGTACGCCGCCAAGGAGATCCGCAACCGGATCGAGGACAAGGCTCCTCAGGAGCCGTTCCGTTACTTCGACAAGGGCTCGATGGCCATCATCAGCCGGTTCAACGCGGTGGCGATGGTCGGCAGGCTGCGGCTCACCGGCGTGATCGCGTGGCTCATGTGGCTCGCCGTGCACCTCGTCTACATCACCGGCTTCAAGAGCCGCGTCACCGCGGTCCTGCACTGGTTCATCTCGTTCCTCGGCCGCGGTCGCTCGGAGCGCACGACGACCGAGCAGCAGATCTTCGCCCGGGCCGCCCTGGCGCGTCTTCGGCGCGGCGCCAAGGCCCAAATTATCCTGCCCTTGATCGACAAACCATAGTTCGCGTGTTTGTGGATGCCA
>NZ_JANPEO010000103.1:0-12256 GCF_031422975.1 Nocardioides sp.
CCTGGATCGCGGACCAGTACTCATGGATGACGCGGAAGATCCGCCGCCGCGCCATCAGCCAAGGGCAGTACTACGCCTGGCACGACAACGGCTGAACGTCCTCTCATGCCTGCAGGCTCAGGCGGCTTTCAGTGGCGGCGGCAACCGATGAGCGCCACTCTCCGTCCCATGACCATGACATCGAGCGCATGGCGCGTTTCCGTAGTGGGCCCCCTCGCCATGGCGCTGCTTTCGTGTAGCTCTAACACCAGCCCAGTCGCGACGCCGCCTTCGCCCGCCACTACAACGGCTACGCACGCGGCCAACAAAGAGGTGACCGGCCGGGCAAGAGCCGCTCTCACTGAGGTAGGAGCTCAGCGCTTGGTGACCAAGCCAGGCTACGACGCTGAGGTCAACACTGCCTTCGGAGGAGACTGGCGCGGGCATCCGCTCGTCGCGTACGTCGTCCCTACGTCAGCGCTGCCCTCGTCCAGCGAACTCACGGTGGTCGCCCGACACCACATCGGGGGCCGATCGGTTGATGTAGTGGTCGCCCAGGACAGTGCGACGCGGATGCTTCGGTTCGTCCTAGGACCCGATACCTGGCTGCTGGCCCCGCGCGATGGCAGGACGGTGAGCGTCGCGCTGGTGGAAGCCCTGCTGGACAGTCGCTCCCCCCGGACCGAGTCTTCCTCGGCACCAGCCACGTCTGCGCCAACCACAGAGTCTCTGCCCACAGCAACTCCCTCCGGGAAGGGTGTGCGCGTCGCCATTCGCTCGCACTGCGGGGTTCTCAGTCTCATGTCCCAGGGTCACCTGTGGCTCGCCGATCCACCGCTCGGAGATCACAACCCACCGCCAGGCTGGGATGAGAACGTGACGAAGGGGGTCCTGCTGGAAACCGGCTCAGGACGTGCAGCCTTCGAGGGTGACGGGGGGCAGCGCGCGTCGTTTCGACGTGCTCCGCACGGTGCCGAGGACCCCAACGCTGGATGTGAGTAGGACCGCCTGAGCCGTCGAGTGGGCCCGGGCATCGAGCCGAGAAGACATCCGCTTCTGCCGCGACACCGACGAGCCTCAGACCCCGTGCAACCGACGCGCGGCCTCGGCGATCGAGCCGCTCAACGACGGATAGACCGTGAACGCCTGCGCGAGCTTGTCGGCCGTCAGCGACTCGGCGACCGCGAGCGAGACGACGTGGATGAGCTCGGAGGCACGGGGACCGACGACCACTCCCCCGACGATGATGCCGGTGCCGGGTCGGATGAAGAGCTTGACGAAGCCGTCGCGCACGCCCTGCATCTTGGCGCGGGCGTTGCCGGCGAGTGGCAGCATCACGACCTGCGCCTGGATCTCGCCGGCGTCGACGGCCTGCTGCGACCAGCCGACCGTCGCGATCTCCGGGGCGGTGAAGACGTTGGAGGAGACCTTCTTCAGGTCGAGCGGGCCCACGGCGTCACCGAGGAAGTGCCACATCGCGATCCGGCCCTGCATCGCGGCCACCGAGGCCAGCATCAGGACGCCGGTGCAGTCGCCGGCGGCGTACACCCCGCGAGCGGACGTGCGGGAGACGCGGTCGACCGAGATGAAGCCGCCCTCGTCGGTTTCGACACCGGCGTCCGCCAGCCCGAGGTCTGCGGTGTTGGGGATCGACCCGAGCGCCAGGATGCAGTGCGAGCCGGTGACCTCGCGACCGTCGGTCAGGCGCACGGTCACGATGTCTCCGGATCGGGTCACCGACTCCATCCGCGACCGGCCGAGCACCTCCATCCCACGACGGATCGACACTTCTTCGAGTACGGCGCTGGCGTCGGCGTCCTCGCCCGGCAGCACGCGGTCCCGGGAGCTGACCAGGGTCACCGGGATGCCGAGCGCGAGATAGGCACTGGCGAACTCGAGGCCGGTCACTCCGGAGCCGACGACGATCAGCTTCTCCGGGACCTCGGTCAGGTCGTAGACCTGCTCCCAGGTGAGGATGCGCTCCCCGTCGGGCTGGGCGCTCGGCAGCGTACGTGGCGCGGCGCCGGTGGCGATCAGGACGGAGTCGGCCCGCAGGGTCTCGTCGCCGACGGTGACGGTCAGGTCGGGACCGAGACGGCCACGGCCCTTGACGACGCGGACCCCGTCGCGGTCGAGCCGCGTGGCGATGTCGGTGGACTGGTCGGTGGCCAGCTGCTTGACCCGGGCGTTGATCTTGGCGAGGTCGACACGGATGGTGCTCGCGGCGTCACCCTCGTGGTCGGCGAAGTCGATGCCGAGCTCCGCCGAGTCGGCGACCTCGGTCATCAGCTCGGCGGTGGCGATCAGGGTCTTGCTCGGAACGCAATCCGTCAGGACGGCCGAGCCACCGATGCCGTCCGTGTCGACCACGGTGACCTGAGCGCCCAGCTGGGCAGCCACGTGCGCTGCCTCGTAGCCGCCAGGGCCACCGCCGATGATGACGACGTGATCAGACATGCAGGGCCGTCAGAGGTTGATCATGTGGCCGGAGATGCCGTGCACGGCTTCCTTGACGGCCTCGGTGAGGGTCGGGTGCGCGAAGATGTTGCGCGACACCTCGTCGGCGGTGAGGTCCCACTGCTGGGCCAGGGTCAGCACCGGCAGCAGCTCGGTCACGTCGGGGCCGATCATGTGCGCGCCGATGATCTCGTTGTGCTCGCCGTCGGCGACGACCTTGACGAAGCCGACGGCCTCGCCCAGACCCATCGCCTTGCCGTTGGCCGAGAAGGGGAAGGTGGCCGTCTTGACGTCGTAGCCCTTCTCCTTCGCCTGCGCCTCGGTGTAGCCGAAGGAGCCGATCTGCGGCATGCAGTAGGTCGCGCGCGGGACCATGTCGTAGTTGATCGGCATGGTCTCGGCGCCGTTGATGGTCTCGGCCGCGACGATGCCCATCGCCTCGGCGACGTGGGCGAGCATCATCTTGCCGGTGCAGTCACCGGTGGCATAGACGCCCGGCACGTTGGTGCGCATGTAGTCGTCGATCTCGATCGCGCCCCGGTCGGAGACCGCGACGCCGATGGACTCCAGGCCGAAGCCCGCGACGCGCGGCGCGAAGCCGAAGGCGGCCAGGAACTTGCCGGCCTCGAGCACCTGCTCGTCCCCGCCGGCAGCCGGCGCGACGGTCACACGCACGCCCGACCCGGTGTCCTCGACGTTCTTCACGGCGGTGCTGGTCAGCACCTTCACGCCGAGCTTCTTATAGTGCTTGGCGAGCTCCTTGGACACGTCAGCGTCCTCGGTGGGGACCATCCGGTCGAGGAACTCCACGATCGTCACGTCGACGCCGAAGTTGGCCATGACGTAGGCGAACTCGACGCCGATGGCGCCGGAGCCACCGATGATGATCGACTCGGGGAGCTGGTCGGTGAGGATCTGCTCCTCATAGGTCACGACGTTGTCGGAGAGCGTCACCCCCGGCACCAGCCGGACGGTCGCGCCGCCGGCGATGATCAGGTTGTCGAAGGTGTACGGCGTCGTGGTGCCGTCCTTCAACTTGACGTCGACCGACGTCGGGCTGGTGATCGTGCCCCAGCCGTCGACCTCGGTGATCTTGTTCTTCTTCATCAGGAAGTGGACGCCCTTGACGATGCCGGCGCTCACGTCGCGCGAGCGCTTGTGGGTCGGTCCGAACGCCATCGTGGCGTCGCCCTCGATGCCGAACTTCGCCTTCTCGTGCTGGAGCGTGTGCGCCAGCTCGGCGTTCTTCAGCAACGCCTTGGACGGGATGCAACCGACGTTGAGGCAGACACCGCCCCAGTACTTGTCCTCCACGACCGCGACCCGCTGGCCGAGCTGTGATGCGCGGATGGCGGCGACGTAGCCACCGGGGCCGGCGCCGAGGACGAGGGTGTCGAAATGCGTGTCGTTCACGGGCCACACCCTAGCCGCCGGAGCAGACCTCGCTACCCTTGCCCCGTGACGCTCTATGCCGCCTACGGGACCAACCTGGACCCGGGCCGCATGGGCGAGAGATGCCCCCACTCCCCCCTGCGCAGCACGGGGTGGCTCACGGGCTGGCGACTGACGTTCGGCGGCGAGGAGCACGGCTGGGACGGCGCCCTCGCGACCATCGTCGAGGACCCCATCGACCAGGTGTACGTCGCGGTCTACGACGTCACTCCCGAGGACGAGACGGAGCTCGACAGCTGGGACTCCGCCGACACCGGGCTCTACCGCAAGACCCGGGTGCGGGTGAAGACGATGAGCGGCGAGGTCGTCGTGTGGGCCTACGTCCTGGACGCCTACGAGGGCGGCCTGCCGTCCGCGTCCTACCTCGGCGTGCTCGCCGATGCCGCCGAGGCGGCCGACGCCCCGGTCGACTACGTCGCCGCGCTCCGTCGTCGGGCGTGCCGCTCCACCGGTCTCTAGGTCACGTCCTGCCGAAGTGCTCCACGAGTACGTCGACCACCTCGGCGGGCGACGGCATGCGGGCGATCTCCGCCGACACCTCGCGTGCCCGGTCGCGGAACGACTCGTCGCTCAGCAGCCGTGACATCGCCTGCGTGACCGACTCCGCGCTCACCTCGCCGGGGCCCAGCACCAGCGCCGTGCCCGACCGCGAACCGCCTGCGGCGTTGCGGAACTGGTCGGCCGCCAGCGGCAGGCACAGCTGCGGCCGACCGGCGGCGAGCGCACCCAGGAACGTGCCCGAGCCTGCGTGCGACACGACGACGTCGCTGCGCTCCAGCACCTCCGGCTGGTCGACCCACTTCTCCACGTGCACGTTGTCGGGCAGCTCGCCCAGCGCGCCCGGGTCACCGTCGGGGCCGACCGCGACGAGCAGTCGGACGGGGAGGGCTGCGAGCGCCGCGACGACGACCGGCAGGATCGGCGCGTGGTTCTGGACCGTGCCGAGGGTCAGGTAGACGAGCGGCGGACCGTCGTCCGGTGACCTGTCGGCGCCGCGGGAGACCGGCCGCAACGGCTGGACGGACCGGATGTGGTCCATCGCGACCGACTGCACCGACGACGGGCAGATGTCGAGGTAGAGCGAGGTGAAGCAGCCGGCGTAGGGCGCGGGGTCCTGGCCGTGTGCCGTCCAGAGCGGTGCGATCTTCTCGGCGGCCGCCGCCACCATCTCCCCCGGGATCGCCCCACCGAAGGAATGCGTCACGCTCGGCGTCCCCAGCACCGCACCCACCAGCGGCGAGGCCAGCTCACCGTGCTCGTGGATCATCAGGTCGGGCTGCCAGTCGCGCGCGAGCGGCAGCAGGTCGGCCACCATCGGCGGTGTGAGCAGCTCGCCGAACATCGAGGGATACATGAAGGCCGCACGCTCGGGTGGCGCGATCGTGGCTGCGATCGCGTGCAGCCTCCCCAGGGCCTTGAAGAACTCCGGT
The DNA here is from genome assembly GCF_031422975.1 of Nocardioides sp. Lineage (GTDB taxonomy): Bacteria > Actinomycetota > Actinomycetes > Propionibacteriales > Nocardioidaceae > Nocardioides. The sequence goes on from NZ_JANPEO010000103.1 coordinate 5,319, forward strand.
CCCGCCGCGCCGGCGGGAGCCGCGTCCAGCCCGGCTGCGGCTACGTGCCGGGTCGCCTCGGCGCTGGTGGCCCACAGCACGTCGTGACCGGCGTCCCGGAACGCCCGTGCGAGCGGGAGCATCGGGAAGATGTGGCCGTAGCCCCAGGTCGAGGAGAAGAGCACCCGCACGAGACCACCATCCCCCGGACCGCCCGAGTCACCGATTGGCGAGGTGGGTACTGGTCCTGGCCGGGAGTCTTGCGCATGTTGCCCGGCCCCGGCATCGCCAAGACGTTGTACCTCCCTGTCAGCGGCCCTCGAGCCAGGCGGACAGTGCCACGTCGACGATCCCGGCCCGCGGAAGGTCGGGCACGGACGCGATCGGCACCCACTCGGCGTAGTCGGTCGACCCGCCGACCTCGAGCGTCCCCAGCGTGCCGCCGACGACGCGCGCGGTGTAGACGATCCGCAGCGAACGCAGGAAGCGGTCGGTGTGGAGGACCCGCTCGTCCGGCGACAGGACGAACGAGTCGACGGTCAGCAGCCCGGTGAGCTCGACGTCGAAGCCGGTCTCCTCCCGGACCTCGCGCACCGCTGCCTCGGCAGTGGTCTCCGGCAGGTCCACGCCGCCGCCGGGCATCGACCAGGCCGGCACGCCGACGCCCTCGCCGTTCCACCAGGACAGCAGGATGCGATCGTCGTCCACGATCACGGCGTACGCCGCGACGCGGGTGTCGTAGTCGTAGAACTCGAGGTCGACGGGCATCTCGTTGCGGTGGGGCGGCACGGGGCCATCCTGCCCTTCCTGCGTTGCCATACCCATACCTGATCTGCATCCGCGTCGTTGACCACCCATGCGCCGTACCGCCCTGACTGCCGTGACCCTTGCCCTGATCGTCGCGGGCTTCGGGGCCCACGAGGCCGACCGGCCGGCTGCGGCCGCCGACGGTCCTCGATCCGCCGTCGCTGCGGGCGCTGGCCTGCGTGACGTCATGTTCGTCGGCAACAACTGGGCCGGCACGGCCTCGATCGTGGACGCACACACGCACAAGGTCCTCAAGCGCGGGGTGGACCTGATTCCCGACAAGGACCAGGAGCTCGCCGACATCCGGAGCGACCCGGTCGACCTGGCCTACTACCTGTTCATCCAGCAGGGTCCGGGCGAGGGCCACGACCAGTACGTCGACGACATGTTCACCACCAAGGACGGGCGCTACCTGGCCGTGAGTCGGCCGAGCTTCGCCGACGTCGTCTGGATCGACATCGCCAAGGCCGTCGCCGGCGAACCCGACGCGATCGTCCGCGAACAGCAGATGGACGGCCAGCGCACGGACCACATGGGGCTCTCCCCCAGCGGCAACCGCCTGCTGGTGTCGGACTCGACCTCGCGCCAGGTGGTCGAGTTCTCGATGGTCGAGCAGACCACGCCGAGCGGTCGGACCATCACGGTGGGTGACCGGCTGCGCAGCTTCGAGTCGGGCGAGACCCCGCACGAGAACAACTACTCCGCCGACGGCAGCCGGATCTTCCACGCCTCGATCGGCAAGGTCTACACACCGGGCGACGAGACCGGCCTCGGACCGATCAAGATCGGTCCCGTCCACGACGAACTCAAGGGCGACCGCTGGTTCGAGATCGTGCGCACGTCCGACTTCGACGTTGCCCGGCGGTGGGACATGGGCAAGGAGCTCGCCGAGGCGGGCCACCCCGACATGAGCTCGGCTGTTCGCCCGATGGCCATCGCCCCCGGTGAGCGGTTCATCTACTTCCAGGTGTCCTACTTCCACGGGATCGTCGAGTTCGACACCACCGCCAAGGACCTCAACGGCACCGTCGACTACTCGACCGGCACCGAGCCCGAGCCACGCACCGGCGCCGTACGCCGTGTCATCCCACTGCCCAACCGGGTGCCCGACATGCCCCTCGAGCAGTACGTCAACGACTCCGCGCACCACGGCCTGTCGATCGACGAGGCCGGTTCGACCCTGTGTGCCGCCGGCACCATGGACGACTACGTCGCCCTCGTCGACCGCTCGAGCACTCGTCGCAAGATCTTCGACCTGGCCTCCACCGGGCACGACTACGCGAAGCCCTACTGGACGACGCAGGGCCCAGGCGACACCTGCTGGGTCTCCCTCAGCGGCAGCGACGCGGTGGCCGTCATCGACTTCAGGACCAAGCAGGAGCTCGCCTTCCTCCCGGTCGGCGACCATCCGCAGCGGGTCCGCCTCGGCGTCGTCCCCAGGGCCGTCGTCGCCACCTGGTGAGGAGCCGGTCGACGCCATTCGTCGCTGCTGATAGACCGCCCTCGTGCCGGACACCTCCGAGCGGGACGAGGACCAGGGCGCCGCGAGGACAGGGCCGGCCCGGACGAGGCGCCACGCGACTTCGCGCCCCGGATCCGCGACGCGGTCGCCGCGCTGCTCGACGAGGACCAGACACGTGGTGGGAGGCCCGGCGACGGCGGGTCTGGCGGCACTAGGATCACCCGCGTGACCGACCCCAAGACCCTTGCCCAGCAGGCCGCCACCGAGCTCGCCGCACTCACCGGCATCGAGCGGCACGACGTCGCGCTGGTCCTCGGCTCCGGCTGGCTGCCGGCCGTCGACGCCCTCGGACAGGCCACCGCGGAGATCAGCACCACCGATCTCCCGGGGTTCCACGCCGCCGGCGTGGTCGGCCACTCGGGCAAGATCCGCAGCATCGGCGTCGGCGACAAGCAGGTGCTCGTCTTCCTCAGCCGCACCCACTTCTACGAGGGCAAGGGCGTCGCCGCCGTCGTCCACCCGGTCCGCACCGCGGCCGCTGCGGGCTGTCGCGCGATCGTGCTCACCAACGGGTGTGGCGGAGTCAAGGACACCTTCCGGCCCGGTCAGCCGGTGCTGATCTCCGACCACATCAACCTGACGGCGACCAGCCCGATCGAGGGGGCCAACTTCGTCGACCTCACCGACCTCTACTCACCGCGCCTGCGTGGGCTGTGCAGGGAGATCGACCCGACGCTCGACGAGGGCGTCTACGTCCAGTTCCCCGGCCCGCACTACGAGACACCGGCCGAGATCGGCATGGTCCGCGCCATCGGCGGCCACCTGGTCGGCATGAGCACCACGCTCGAGGCGATCGCGGCCCGCGAGGCCGGACTGGAGGTGCTGGGCATCAGCCTGGTCACCAACTTCGCCGCCGGGATCAGTGGCGAGCCGCTCAACCACGAGGAGGTCCTCGAGGCGGGCAGGGCCGCGGCCGGTCGGATGGGCGACCTGCTCGGCCAGATCGTGCCGCGGATCTGATGCGCATCCTGGTCACGGGGGCGGCCGGCTCGATCGGCCGCGTCGTCACCCTCGGCCTGTGCGACCGCGACCACGAGGTGGTCGGGCTCGACCTCGTCCCGGAGCCCGAGGGCTTCACCGGCAACTGGCACACCGTCGACTGCGCCGATGCGGACGCGGTCGATGCCGTGTTCGACGAGGAACGCGTCGACGGCGTGGTGCACCTCGCAGGGCACCCCGGGGAGGCCGCCCTGCCCGCGTCGCTGACGTCGCACGTCCTCACCACGGCGGCGCTGCTCGACGCGTGCGTGGCCCACCGGGTCAGCCGGTTCGTCTACGCCAGCTCCAACCACGCGGTCGGGCGGACGACCCGAGCGTCGCTGGCCGACGGGGTCCTCTCCGACGATGCGCTCCCGCGCCCGGACACCTTCTACGGCGTCGGCAAGGTCGCGGCCGAGGCGTTGATGAGGTTGTACGTCGACCGGCACGGCCTCGACGCCGTCGCCTGCCGCATCGGCTCCTTCCTCGACGAGCCCGGCTCCCTGCGTGCGTTGTCCACGTGGCTCTCCCCCGACGACTGCGTGAGGATGGTCGAGGCGGCACTCACCGCGCCGGCACCGGGCTTCGCGGTGCTCTACGGCATCAGCAACAACACCCGTGCGTGGTGGGACCTCGAGCCCGGACGGAGACTGGGCTACCAGCCCCTTGACGACGCCGAGGCGTACGCCGGCCGGGTGGCCGCGGCCGAGTCCGACGAGGCGGAGGCGGCCCACGTCGGTGGTCCGTTCGCGGGCGAGGAGTTCTACCGCCCGGCTCTCGATCTCCGCTGACGACGCCATGACCGAGCCCCACGAGACCTTCCTCGACCTCCTCTACACCGGTGCGGCTCGCGCCGACTTCGACCGGCTCGTCGAGCAGCAGCCCGAGCGGGCCGGCGAGTACGACATCGCGCTGCGGTTGCGCGACCTGATCGCCCGCCACCGGGCGCGCGAGGCCGAGCTCTCGGCGCTCTACGAGACTGCCCACGACCTGACGGCGATCCGCGACCTCGACGAGATCCTCACCGCCATCGTCCGACGCGCACGCCAGCTCCTCGGCGCCGACATGACCTACCTCTCGCTCAACGACGAGGTCGAGGGCGCCTCCTACATGAAGGTCACCGATGGCGCGCTGACCCGGGAGTTCAAGTCCCTGCGGCTGCCCCTCGGCACCGGGCTGCTCGGGCTGGTCGCGCAGACCGGGGCGCCCTACTTCACCGAGGACTACCAGACCGACGAACGCTTCGTGCACCGCCACTACATCGACGACGCGGTGGCCGGTGAGCGCATCCGGGCCATCCTCGGCGTGCCACTGCTCGTCGAGGGACGGGTGATCGGTGCGTTGCTCGCCGTGCACCGCAGCGTGCGCCGCTTCCCCTCCGAGGAGGTGTCGCTGCTGATGTCCTTCGCCGCACACGCGTCGGTGGCGCTGGAGAACGCCCGGCTCTTCGCGCGTCTGGACGAGGCGAACCGGACGATCTCCGCCCACGCCTCCTCGGTGGAGGCAGCCGCCCTGGCCCACGAGCGGATGACGGACCTGCTGCTCGCCGGGGGCGGCGTGGCCGAGGTCGTCGACGTGCTGGCGCAGGTCCTGGGCGGCGACGTGGCCGCGTGGGATCCGGACGGCCAGCTGCTCGCCGGCACCGACGTGGCCGACCACGATCGGATCGTCGAGGCCGCGCGCGAGTCGGCCCGCTCGGGGCACGCGATCCAGGCGGACCGGGCCTGGGTCGCCGCCGCCGTCGCCGCCGGCGAGCACGTCGCGACCGTCGTCCTCCACGGGCGCACCGCCGGACTCGACGCCGTGGAGCAACGCACGCTGGAGCGAGGTGCGCTCGTGACCGCGCTCGTCCTCGTGTTCGCGCGGAGCGTCGCGGAGGCCACCGAGCGGCTCGGTACCCAGTTGCTGGTCGACCTCGTCGAGGGTCGCGAGCTGGACCCGGACCGGCTGCGCGAGCGCGCACGCCGCCACACGTTCGATCCCGACGCCGATCTCGTGCTGGCCACCGTGATCGTGGACGCCGAGCGTGGCACCGCCGCCCGCTGCGCCGCCCGCCTCGCCCTCCAGCACCGCGGCATCTCCGCGGAGCACCACGGCGACCTCCTGGTGCTGGCACCCGCCGCGGACGCGTTGAGCTTCGGCCGCGCCGTGCGCGACGCCCTGGGCGAGCGGGCCACCGTCGGGGTGGCCGCCACGACCGTCGGTGGAGTGCCCGCGGCGTACGACTCCGCGCATCGCGCCGCGACGGCCCTGCGCGCCCTGGGCCGCACCGGAGACGTGGCCGACGACTCCTCCCTCGGCCTGGCGAGCCTGCTGCTCGGCGATGCCTCGCCGGAGGCGGTGTCCCGCTACGTCGAGACCACCCTGGGTCCGGTCCTGGCCCACGACGTGCGGCGGGGTACGGCGCTGCTCGCGACCCTCGAGGCGTGGTTCGACCGGGCGGGCTCGATCGCGGCGACGGCGGAGGCGGTGCACGTGCACCCCAACACCGTGAGCCAACGGCTGGGCAGGATCGGGGAACTGCTCGGCCCGTCCTGGCGCGAGCCGGCGCGTTCGCTGGAGGTCCAGGTGGCCCTGCGCCTGCTCAAACTGCAGAAAATGTGACGCCACCCCCACAAGCTGAGCAAAAACATGTGTGCTCCGCACATGGCGACCCTGGGCGGGCCCCACCTAGCGTGAGCGCCATGACCGAGAGCCACGTCACACCAGGACTCCATGGGCGCACGGCCGTCGTCACCGGCGGCGCGAGCGGCATCGGTGCCGCCGTGGCCACCCGGCTCGCCGAGGCCGGCGCCAGCATCATCGTGGTCGACCGAGACGCCCACGGCGCCGAGCGCGTCGCCGACCTGGTCCGGGGCAAGGCCATCACGCTCGACCTCAGCGACGGCGAGGCGGTCAGTGCGGCGATGGAGGGCATCGACGCCGACATCCTCGTCAACAACGCCGGCATCCAGCACGTCGCGCCGATCGTGGACTTCGAGCCCGCCATGTTCACCACCATCCACGCGGTGATGCTGGCTGCGCCGTTCCGACTGGCCCGCGCCCTGCTCCCGGGCATGTATGCCCGTGGCTGGGGGCGACTGGTCCATGTCTCCTCCGTGCACGGACACCGCGCGTCGGCGTACAAGAGCGCCTATGTGAGCGCCAAGCACGGGCTCGAGGGACTCTCCAAGGTCATCGCCCTGGAGTCCGCCGAGCACGGCGTCACGAGCAACACCGTCTGTCCCGGCTATGTGCGCACGCCCCTCGTGGAGGGGCAGATCGCCGACCAGGCCAGGACCCATGGCATCGCCGAGACCGAGGTGATCGAGCGCGTACTGCTGGAGCGCTCCGCTCTCAAGCGCCTCGTCGAACCCGGCGAGGTCGCCGAGGTCGTCCACTTCCTGTGCACCGACGCAGCCCGGTCCATCACCGGCAGCTCCCACCTGATGGACGGCGGTTGGACCGCAGCCTGACGCAGCACCCCCCAGACCCCGAGTCACCCCGAGAAAGGCACCATCGATGACCACGTCCACGCAGTCACCCGGCAGTCCCGCCCCCGCGACAGAGCCAGGGCAGACCAACATCGTCAAGGTCGTGTTCGCGTCCCTCATCGGCACCGCCGTCGAGTGGTACGACTTCTTCCTCTACGGCTCGGCCGCCGCCCTGGTCT
>NZ_JANPEO010000104.1:0-1898 GCF_031422975.1 Nocardioides sp.
CCCGCGACGGCGTCCAGGTGGACATCGACGACTCCACCCTGTTGGCCAGGCGTGCCACCTGAGCGCAGGAGGGCCACGGGCCGGTCGACTGCCTGAGATGAGCCCGCTCGGGTGCGGTCGGGCTCACTCCGCCGACTGGGCCCCGCCCCGCCCCGTGGCTGTCTGGAGCCGGTCGATGTGCTCGGAGGCCTCGGCCTTGGTGAGGTCGGCCGAGAGCGTCTCCCCCGCCTCCCGGGCCAGGGTCTCGAGATAGCTGCGCTGGGCGCCGGTCATCGGCTCGTCACCGGTCACCCAGTCCTCGGGGTCCTTCTCGGTGGAGTTGCCCGGAGCGCCGGCGCCGATCACGTCGTTCGAAGGCATGTTCGATTCGGTCATGTCGCGTCCGTACCCACCGCCGCCCACCTCCACACTCCCTCCCGAGATTCGGCGGCCGAACCGGCGGGCCGAACCGGCGGGCCGAACCGGCGGCGGGTCTGGCCGGCCGGGACGACGAGTGGCGGCGGAGGTATCAAATGTCTGGTCCTCGTCATCTTTCAGGTGGGTCGCGTCGTCACGGTCGACGTCCCCCGCCGTCTCATCTGCAGGAAGGAGGTCCGACCATGTGGGACACAGTGATGCACACCCCCGGCGCCCGGAGCGCCGGCGAGCACCTGTCGCACGACCGCCCGTGCCCGCACTGCGGCCACGCCGGCCATACCTACCTCGCCTGCGGCGACCAGTGCGACTGCCCACCGGCCCTGACGCCCGGCCCGCGCGCCGCCTGAGCCGAGTCCGAGCGCGGTCAGGTGCCGATCAGTGCCTCCATCGCGGCGATCGACGTCGTGGTGGCGACGTGCGGTGCGGGGGTGGCCTCATCTCATATCTGAGATAGCGTGGTCGCCATGAGTGAGGACTACCAGGGCCGGATCGGCAACCTGATCCGCGACGCCCGCAAGCACCGCGGGCTCACGCAGCAGCAGCTCGCCGAGACCCTCGGCACCAGCCAGAGCGCCATCAACCGCATCGAGCGCGGCCACCAGAACCTCTCGCTGGCAATGATCGCCCGCATCGGGGCGGCCCTCGACTCCGAGATCGTCGCCCTGGGCGCCGGCCCCACGCACCTGCGCGTGGACGGCCCCACCACCCTGTCCGGCTCGATCGACGTCAAGACGTCGAAGAACGCCGGCGTCGCGCTGCTGTGCGCCTCCCTGCTCAACAGGGGTCGTACGACGCTGCGCAAGGTCGCGCGGATCGAGGAGGTCAACCGGCTGCTCGAGGTGCTCAACAGCCTCGGCGTGCAGACGCGGTGGTTCAACGGGCACGACCTCGAGGTGATCCCGCCCGCTGAGCTCGACCTGGGCAACATCGACGAGGCAGCCGCCCGTCGGACCCGCTCGGTGATCATGTTCCTCGGCCCGCTGCTGCACCGCAGCGAGATCTTCGACCTCCCCTACGCCGGCGGCTGCAACCTCGGCACCCGCACCGTCGAGCCGCACATGTCGGCCTTGCGTCCCTTCGGCCTCGAGGTCAAGGCCACCGACGGGATGTACCACGCGCAGGTCAACCGTGCCGTCGGACCGCAGCGCCCGATCGTGCTCACCGAGCGCGGCGACACCGTCACCGAGAACGCCCTGATGGCGGCCGCGCTGCACGAGGGCACCACGGTGATCCGCAACGCCTCCCCCAACTACATGGTCCAGGACCTGTGCTTCTTCCTCCAGAAGCTCGGCGTCGACGTCGAGGGCATCGGCACCACGACGCTGAAGGTCACCGGTCGCCGCGTGATCGATGTCGACGTGGACTACTCCCCCAGCGAGGACCCGATCGAGGCGATGTCACTGCTCGCCGCGGCGATTGTCACCAGCTCCTCCATCACCATCACCCGGGTGCCCATCGAGTTCCTCGAGATCGAGCTCGCC
>NZ_JANPEO010000105.1:0-8705 GCF_031422975.1 Nocardioides sp.
CGACTCGGTGGCGCCGTGGTGCTGGCTGGTCACGGTGTCGCCGACGCGGGACTGACGCACGTCCTTCACCCCGGTGATGAGGTAGCCGACCTCGCCGACGCCGAGGTCGCTCGACTTCATCGGCTCGGGGCTGATCACGCCCACCTCGAGCATCTCGTGCACGACGCCGTTGGACATCATCTTGATCCGGTCGCGGTGGCTGAGCTTGCCGTCGACGACGCGGACGTAGGTGACGACGCCGCGGTAGGTGTCGTAGACGGAGTCGAAGATCAGCGCGCGCGGCGGCGCGTCGGGGTTGCCGACCGGCGCAGGAGTCTGGAGGACGATCTCGTTGAGCAGCTCCTCGACCCCCAGCCCGGTCTTGGCCGAGGTGCGCAGCACGTCCGAGGGGTCGCAGCCGATGATGCCGGCCAGCTCGGCGGCGTACTTCTCGGGTTGCGCATTGGGCAGGTCGATCTTGTTCAGCACCGGGATGATGTGGAGGTCCGCGCCGATGGCGAGGTAGAGGTTGGCCAGCGTCTGGGCCTCGATGCCCTGCGCGGCGTCGACCAGCAGGACCGCCGCCTCGCAGGCCTCGAGGGACCGCGAGACCTCGTAGGTGAAGTCGACGTGGCCAGGGGTGTCGATCATGTTCAGGATGTAGGTGCCCGGCTCGGCGCCCTCGCCGTTGCCTTCAGGCACGGTCCACGGCATCCGCACGGCCTGGCTCTTGATGGTGATGCCGCGCTCGCGCTCGATGTCCATGCGGTCGAGGTACTGCGCACGCGCCGCACGCGCGTCGACGACGCCCGTCAGCTGCAGCATCCGGTCGGCCAGCGTCGACTTGCCGTGGTCGATGTGGGCGATGATGCAGAAGTTGCGGATGATCGCCGGATCGGTGTGGCCCGGCTGGGGCGCGTTCTTCAGGGACACGTGGGGCTTTCCGGAGGTACGACGGGGTCGACTCATCCTCCCACGCAGGGCAGCAGGCTCACGAACTACCGACGAAGAGTTCTCGCTGCCATTGACGCGGCTGCCGCAACCCGCTCGACTGGCAGCACCAGGACGACCCCATCGGGGGTGTCGTCCACAAGTCTGGAGCATTCCATGACCCAGCTGTCCCGCGCCGTCCGCGCGTCCGCCCTGACCGCCGTCCTCACGACCAGTGTGCTCACCAGTGTCGTCGTCGGCGCCGCACCGAGCTGGGCGGTCACCAAGCTGACCGACTCGCAGGCGGCCTCCCAGCTGTCGGCGTCCGGCATCGGCCGGTCATCGAGTGGCGGGTGCACCAACCGCAACGTCGCCACCTGCACGTCCTACGAGCAGATCAACCAGGACACGGTGAGCGGCATCAAGACGTTCAAGTCGATCAGCGGCTGCGCCGTCACGATCACCGGCGGCACCGAGACGGGCCACGCGTCCGGCACCTACAGCCACTGGAACGGCTACAAGGTCGACATCCCGATCACGTCCTGCATCTCGGGCTACATCACCAGCCACTACGCGTATGCCGGCGTTCGCGCGGACGGCGCGCCGATGTACAAGGCCCCCTCCGGCAACGTCTACGCCCGCGAGAGCAGCCACTGGGACATCACCTACTACGTCTGCGGCTGCTGACCTGGGTCACCTCGGAACCCGTCGGCAGCCAGAACCTCAGCTTGTCGCCGCGCTGGTCCTCGAAGTCACCCCCCGCCGCCTCGATCACCTTGCGCGAGGCGACGTTGGTGTCATCGCAGGTCAGCAGGGCGGGGTCGATGCCGAGGGCGTGCACGTGCGGGAGCACTCCGCGGAGCATGGTCGTCGCGTGGCCCTGCCTGCGCGCGGACGGTCGGACCTCGTAGCCGATGTGGCCACCGAACTCGGCCAGCCACTCGTTGAGCACGTGGCGGCACGAGATCCGGCCGAGGTAGGTGTCGCCCTCGACCAGCCACCAGGTGCTCTGCGGCACGTGGTGGCTGGGCCGCGGCGCGTCGGGGGTCGCGTCGGCGTGGAGGTGGGCGACGAAGCGGGCGAACCCGTCGTCGGTGGCCCAGCGGTCCTCGAACAGGGCGCGCCACTCGCCGAGCATCGTGTTGTGGCCGCCGCGGCCCTCGGCGAGAAACTCCTCGACAGAGGCGAGGAACGACGTGCGGACGCGGACGTGTGGCTCGATGAGTTCGGGCATGGGAGTGATTATCCAATTCACGCCCACGGCGATTTCTTGGGGAGGATGTGGCGCATGTCCTCTGCGCCCGGCCCCTACCCCGCTCCCGTCGGCAAGACCGCGCGCCGCCTCGAGTGGGCCTTCCTGCCGCCCAACCTGCGCGCCTTCATCGAGCGCAAGTGCGGCTCGCCCGTGGTCGAGGCGATCTCCCAGACATCGGGCTTCACCCCGGGCTTCGCGAGCGTGCTGGTGTGCGCCGACGGCTCGCGACACTTCGTGAAGGCGGCGTCGGTCAAGGCCCAGCGCCTGTTCGCCGACTCCTACCGCGAGGAGGCCCGCAAGCTCGCGGCCCTCCCGCCCGGCGTCCCGAGCCCGCGACTGCTCTGGCACCTCGACGACGACTGGGTCGCGCTCGGCATCGAGTACGTCGACGGGCGCGCCCCGCGACGGCCGTGGCAACCCGCCGACCTGGACTCCGTCCTCGACGCCCTCGAGATCGTCGCCGACGCGCTCACGCCGCCGCCTGCGGGGCTCACGCTCGACACGGCCGAGGACGACTTCCTGCCGCTCGTCGCAGCGTGGGACCACATCAAGGCGACCCGGCCCGACCTGCCCCACCTCGACGAGGCGGCGGCCCTCGCGGCCGGCTATGCCGAGGTCGTCGGTGGCGAGACGCTCGTCCACACCGACATCCGCGACGACAACCTGCTCCTCGACGGCGACGGAGTGGTGTGGCTCTGCGACTGGAACTGGCCGATCGTGGGCGCCGACTGGATCGACACGCTGTTCACCCTGATCGGCCCCCGCGGCGACGGGGTCGAGGTGCAATCGGTGCTCGCGTCTCGTCGGCTGACCCGCGACGTACCCCCCGAATCGATCGACCGCGTGCTCGCGCTGCTCGTCGGCTACTTCCTCAAGTCGGGCGACGACCCGGTGCCGCCGACGTCGCCGTTCATGCGCGACCACCAGCGCTGGCAGGGCGAGGTCTGCTGGGACTGGCTGTGCGAGCGCCGAGGCTGGCAGTGAGCCGCGCCGCACTCGATTTGGGGCCTCCCGCGCCTCGGCGGTAGTGTTTGCCCTTGCATGTCCGGCGCCCGGCCCTGTTCAAGGGTGAGTCGGCAGCCGACACACGACTTCCCGTGACCAGCAACGAGCGAGCAAAGGTTCTCCTGTGGCCAACATCAAGTCCCAGATCAAGCGCAACAAGCAGAACGAGAAGGCGCACGAGCGCAACAAGGCCGTCAAGACGGGCCTGAAGAGCGCCGTTCGCAAGTTCCGCGAGGCCGTCGTCGCCGGTGACAAGGACGTGGCCGTCGCCGCGGGCCGCGACGCCGCGAAGAAGCTCGACGTGGCCGCCTCCAAGGGCGTCATCCACAAGAACCAGGCGGCCAACCGCAAGTCGTCGATCGCGAAGCAGTCCGCCTCGCTCTGATCCTCACCCACCCACGCCTCGTCGCTGTGCGACGGGGCGTTCGTGCATTTCAGTGTCATCACGAAGGCCGGATCCCTCGCCCGACGAACTGGCGGGCGCCGACATGGGAATCGCGAGAACACCTGTCGCGCGCCGCCACTTCCTGACGGCCCGGCGCTGGCTCCGGGTGACCAGCGCCCGGATCAGCGCCCGGATCAGCGCCCGGTGCGCAGATCGGCCACGGTGAGCACCAGCCGCTCGAGGGTGTACGCCGCATCGTGGGCCTGGCCCTTGATGTCGGCGTCCGCCACCGCCACCGCGCGGATCGCGGACGAGATCCCCTCAGGGGTCCACGAGCGGGACTGGTCGCGCACTTGACGGACCTTCCACGGCGGGACACCGAGCTCGCGGGCGAGGTCACCCTCGCGCATGCCGTTGGGGGCGCCGAGGAACCGCGCCAGGCTGCGCGCCGAGCCGGCCATGGCCGAGGTGACGAGCACCGAGGCCGTGCCACCGTCCATCGCCCAGCGCAACGCCTCGAGTGCCTGCGCCTTGCGCCCGGCGAACGCCGCGTCGGCCACGGCGAACGACTTGGCCTCGGCCCGGCCGCCGAAGTAGCGCTGCACCTTCTCGACGGTGAGCTGCTCACCGGGGAAGTCGTTGGTGAGCTGGTGGGCGGCCGCCGCCAGTGAGCGCAGGTCTCCACCGACCGCGGTCACCAGGAAGGCAGCGGCGTCGGTGGCGATCTTGGCGCCATGACCGGCGAACTCGGAGGTCACGAAGCCCGTCAGCTCGGAGGCCTTGATCTCCTGCGACTTCACCTCGGTGACCGAGCCGAGCTTGCGCAGCCTGGTGAGCAGGCCGCTGCCCCTCGGTCCGCCGCCGTGCACCAGCACCAACGCGATGTCGTCGGCCGGCGCCGCGGCGTAGTCGAGGATGCCGTCGTGGCAGTCGTCCGGCAGGCCCTCGAGACCGCGCACGATCACGCACCGGGTCGAGGAGAAGAGCGACGGCGCCGCCATCTCCCCCAGACTCGCCAGGGTCAGGTCGGAGGCCTCGGAGTCGGCGATCTCGGCCTCGGCGTCGAAGCCCTTGACGGCCGCTCGGACGCCGACGACGGTGCGCTCGCTGAGGTATTCCTCCTTGCCGGTCACGAGGATGATCCGGCCGAGAACCTGTGCGGCGGTGGGGGTGGAAGCCATGGTGGGCCAACCCTAGCCGCGAGCGCGGACAGCGATCCCGTCGTCCGTGCGCAACACCAGCACGTCGCCGTCGAGATCCGTGCGGCGTACGACCGCGCCGGTCGCCGTCAGCGCCGCCACCAGTCCCGGGTCGGGGTGGCCGTAGTCGTTGTCGGCGCCCACCGAGATCAGGGCGAGCCGGGCCCGCAGCCCGGTGAGGAACTCCAGGTCCTGGTGTCGGCTGCCGTGGTGCGGCACCTTGAGCACGTCGACCTCGAGGCCGGGGAGGGTACGCCGCAGCGCGAGCTGCCCCGGCGGTTCGATGTCGCCCGTCAGCAGGATCCGCACCCCGCGCACCTCGGCGAGGAGCACGACGCTCGCGTTGTTGGCGGCGCTGCCGTCGCCCACCCCTGCGGTCGGCGCGTCGGGCAGCGGCCACAGGGTCTGCAGGGTCACCTCGCCCACCCGGCGGGTCAGGCCGGAGGCCGCCACGCGCGGCGCTACCGCGAGCTCCCGATTCACCGCTGCCGCGCCCCCGGGCGGATCGAGCATCGAGGTCACGTCGACCTCGCCGACCTCCCGGCCCTCGAGCACGCCCGGCAGCCCGTCGATGTGGTCGGCATGGAAGTGCGTCAGCACCACGAGCGGGACGTCGGTGATGCCGAGCCGATCGAGGCAGCGCTCGATCACGGCGGGGTCCGGCCCGGTGTCCACGACGACGCCAGTCCCCGCTCCGGCGTTGAGGACGAGCCCGTCGCCCTGCCCGACGTCGCACATGGCGAGCACCCACCCGTCGCTCGGCCAGCCCGGCGACGGTGGCCGGGTCAGGACCGTGACCACGAGCAGCACCGAGCACCCGACGCCCGTGACCGGTGACCTCAGCAGCCGGGGCGCGATCACGATGACGACGACACACAGCAGCGTGATCGCGGCCAGGGCGACCGGGCCGGTCCCCCAGTCGAGTGCCGCCGTCGGCAACGCCGCTCCGCGCTGGGCGACGACCACGATCCACGACACCGACCAGGCAGCCGGCGCGGCCACCACCTGACCGAGCGGCGTCCACACCAGGCCCATCAGCCCGCCGGTCAGGCCGAGCACCGTCGCCGGCGCCACCGCGGGCGCGGCGAGCAGGTTGGCCAGCACCGCGACCAGGCTGATCTGCCCCGAGATGGCGGTGACGACCGGCGTGCACGCGACCTGCGCGGCCAGTGGCAGCGAGACCGCCTCGGCCGCCCAGCGCGGCAGCCACCGGGTCAGCGCGTCGCGCCAGCTCGGCGCGAGGAACAAGATGCCGGCCGTCGCAAGCACCGAGAGGGCGAAGCCGGCGGTCACGGCCAGCGCGGGGTCGACGAGGAGCAGCGCGAAGACGGCGGCGCCCAGGCAGCGGGTCCCGCGCTCGCGGCCGTTGCTGCCCATCCCGATGAGCGCGACCGTTCCCATGGCCGCGGCCCGCACGACGCTCGGCTCGGTCCGGGCGATCAACACGAAGCCGACGATGCCGAGGCCCGCTGCGGCGTACGTCCAGCGACCGCGCACCCCGCACCACCTCCCGACGATCAGCAGGAAGCCGACGAGCAGGGTCAGGTTGGTGCCCGAGACGGCCAACAGGTGCGTCAGCCCGGTCGTGCGGAAGTCCTCGACCAGCGCCGGGTCGAGCCCACTGTCGTCCCCGACGACGAGCGAGGGCACCAGCTCGCGCGCGTGCTCGCCCCGCGCAGCCACCGACTCCCGGATCGAGGCACGCACGGCCTCGGCTCCCCGCCACCAGAGATCGGGCCCCGACTCCACGCTCGGCGGACCGCGCGCGGACAGCACGGCGAGCACCGGGGCGCCGCGCCCGTCGTCGGGCGCCAGCCGACCCGTCACCCGGACCACGGAACCCAGTCGCACGTCGAGCCAGCTCTCGTCGGCCAGCACCACGACCGGTGCCCGCAGGGAGTACGTCGCAGCGCGGCCCGTCACCTGGGTGAGCGTGCCTCGCACCAAGACGAGATCACCGAACCGGCCTGCCACCGTCCGCGGGTCGCTCGTGATCGAGACCCGCGCCGTCACCACGGCCCGGTCGGAGACCAGGTCGGCCACCGGTCCGGCGCCGAAGGGAGCGACCCGCAGCGTCGCCACCGCGACGACCGCCACCGCAGCCAGCACGCACGCCAGCAAGGGCCAGGATCTCGACACCAGGGCCAGCCCGAGCCCGACCAGGACCGACAGCAGGCTCAGCCAGAGCGGCAGTCCCGCGGCCGCGAGCCCGCCCAGCCAGGCTCCGACCCCCAGCAGCGGCAGCCGAAGATCCTGCACCACCTCCTCAGATCGTCACGTGCGGAGCGATCTCCGCCAACGTCGCGTCGCCGATCCCGTCCACCTCGAGCAGCTCCTCGACCGCCGTGAAGCCGCCGTGCTCGGTGCGCCAGGACGCGATCGCCTCGGCGGTCACCGGTCCCACACCGGGCAGGGTCTCCAGCGCCGCGACGTCGGCGGTGTTGAGGTTGACCAGCGGGCCGGCCTGCCCAGTCGCTGGAGTGGCTCCCAACGAGCCCACCACGCCCACCGGCACCGGCACCCCCACCAGGATCTGCTCGCCGTCGACCAGCAACCGCGCGAGGTTGAGCGAGGCCAGGTCGACATCGCGCCGCGCACCCCCGGCCGCCTCGACCGCGTCCACCACGCGCGACCCCGGCGGCAGCACCGCGATGCCCGGCCTGCGCACCTTGCCCGCGACATCCACCGTGACCTCCCCGGTGGCTGCCGAGCCGGGCGCGGGCCGCCCCGACGGCTCGGCCGACACCGACGCCGCGTCGGTGGGCGCGACCAGCGGCGTGCCGACCGGCGCCAGCGCCGGCACCGGCTGGGGATCCGACCGGACTGCCAGCCACGCCGCCACCCCGACCGCCACCGCGATCACGACGCAGATCACCGCGACGTGTGCCCCGGTCAGGCCGACGCGCGACAACACCCCGACCGGGCCCCGCAGGGAGTGCCGCCCGGGGACCGGAACGAGCGGGACGTCGTCGGGTTCCTCGCCGGAGTCGAGCGACCTGTCGGCGGACAGCCCGCGCACCTGGGTGTGGCGATGCGCGAGCGGCGGGTCACCGCGCACCGCCGCCAGCTCGGCGCCGAGGGTGGCGAGGCGGCGCGAGACCGCCTCGGCGTGCTCATCGCTGGGGGTGCTTCGCGGGTGAAGTGGACGCATGCGTCGAACCTAGGAAGCAGCGCCGACACCCGCCACCTGCGTCACCTCAGCCTGTGGACAACCTCGGGTCAGGCCGGTTCATCCACAGGGACGGACGTGCGAGTGGCTCACTGTGCCGGTTCGGCGGGCAGCCGTGGGGCCACGCACACCGCGACCATGCCCGGTCCGACGTGCGCACCGAGGACGGCACCGAGCTCACCACACCACAGCTCGCGCCCCTCGAGGTTGTCGGCCAGTCGTTCGCTCAGCCTCGCCGCGAGCTGCTCGGCGCGGTCGGCGCTGGCGAGATGCGCGACATACACGTCCACCGGGCTCTCGCCGGCCGCCTCGACGGCGAGGTCCTCGAGGCGCGCGAGGGCTCGGGCGCTGGTCCGGACGCGCTCGAGGTTGGCGACCCGGCCGTCGGCGATGCTCAACAGGGGCTTGACCGACAGCGCGCCACCCAGGATCGCCGCGGCGGCGCCGATCCGGCCACCCCGGCGGAGGTATTCGAGGGTGTCGACGTAGAACAGCGACGTCGCCGCCGCGGCGCGGTCGCGTGCCGCCTGCGCCGCCTCGGTCACCGAACCGCCGGCATCGAGGACGTCGGCGGCCGACAGTGCGGCATACCCCGTCGCGGCCCCGACCTGCCGGCTGTCGATGCAGGTCACCGGCACCGTGACCTGCTTGGCCGCGAGCTGGGCCGACTCGAAGGTGCCACTCATCTCACCCGACAGGTGGATCGAGATGATCTCCTCGGCACCCTCGCGGGCCAGGCGCTCGTACACCTCGGCCATCGCCGCGGGGTTGGGTCGCGACGTG
>NZ_JANPEO010000106.1:0-4903 GCF_031422975.1 Nocardioides sp.
TCCGGAATGCCATGTGGCCTGCCTATTTCGACTGACTTGACAGCACCGAGAAGAGAGCTTCTTGCGCACCACCCCTCCACAGATCCGCAGAGAGGTGCGCGGGCGCTATCCCAAGCACGCCTGGCCTGAGGATCCACGCAGCGCACCGGCCACCGCGGGGACGAACAGAGCTCGCCGAAGCTGAGTGGCGTGTCGACCCGCCTGGGGTGAATCTCCCTGCCCACAGGCGCGCATGCGATGACGCGGCAAACCCTGCGTCATTGCGCCGCGTTAGTGTTCGCGGCTTCAGGGATGAGGGTGACCAGCTTCCGCTGTAGTTCGGCGCTCGCCTCTGGGCAAGGGGTTAGAAGACCGTCCAGTCGGAGTACGTGGTGAACGCGTCCAGCGCGGCCAGCCCGGCTGCCGAGCTGCCGGAGGGGCCCAGCGCGGGACTCCATACGCAGGCGACACCCCGGTCGGGGATGACGGCCAGGATGCCGCCACCGACTCCGCTCTTGGCCGGCAGTCCGACTCTGTAGGCGAATTCGCCGGCCGAGTCGTATGTACCGCAGGTGAGCATCACAGCGTTGACCCGCTTCGTCTGCCGCGCACTGAGCAGCCGGGTTGCGTCTGAGAGAACCCCGTCGCGGGCGAGGAACAGCCCGGCAAGCGCCAGCTCGCGGCAGGTCATCGACAGAGCGCACTGCGCGACGTACTGGTCGATCACCTGGTCAACGGGACACTCCAAGTTTCCGTAGCTGGCAAGCAGGTGTGCGAGTGCCGATGTGCGGTGGCCGGCCTCGAGCTCCGAACGGGCCACCTCAGGGTCGCTGCCCACATCGGCGCGGCCGCTCTCCCGGCGCATCAGGTCGCGAAGGGCACCGAACGCGTTGCCGGTCAGCGAATGCAGCCGGTCGGTGACGACGAGTGCACCGGCGTTGATGAACGGGTTGCGCGGACGCCCCGCCTCCTGGTCGAGCTGGAGCAGGGAGTTGAACGGGTTGCCCGACGGTTCGCGGGACACCCGTTCCCAGATGCTTTCTCCCTCGGCGGCGACTACTAGCGCGAGCGTGAAGACCTTGCTGATGCTCTGCACCGAGAAGCGCACGTCGGCGTCACCGATGACGTGCACCTGGCCGTCGCAGGAGGCGATCACCATCCCGAACTGGTGCCGATCCACCGCCGCCAAGCTAGGGATGTACTCAGCCAGCCGGCCGCGACCAACTTCGGGAGCGGCGGCCTCCTGCGCGCGCAGCAGGGCATCCATGATTTGCACGTCACCATCCTCGCGCAGCCGACGGCCGAGCGTCCGGGCCGGGCTCCGGACGCCAATCGTGGGGCCCAGCCCCTTCGATCCTGAGGACCGACGATCCACCCAAGACTTGCCCCACGATGAGCGTCGTGCCTGTTCAACCCGCCAACACGCACGTGGCTAGACCATGCCCGAAACACGCCCAAGCCGCTGCCGAAGGTCCATCATGCCTCTGGTAGGGACTCCACGCGCCTCGAACTGCGTCTGGTAGCCGCGACCAACCCTCGAGACGCAGGGCGTCCTTTCTGTGGCTGCGTCTGTCATGCACGGCATGCTGTATCTAAGAATCCGGCTGCCAGTCCGTCGTGGCCGCTCGCAGCTCCTCGATGAGGCGCGTAGCTGTCCAGTCGTGGCCCCCGAGGTGTTCATAGTTATTGATGCCGACCCATAGGGCGAATGACCGGTGCCCGAGGGCCTGGGCCCGACCATCCATCTCGGCGAAGAGCTCGGGTGTGTCTGGGGTGCGCTCTGCTTCGGGCACGGCGGTGTTGAGGCGCTGATGAACCCGCAGCAGCCGTTCGAGCTCGTCGACGGGGTGGGAGTGGTCATCGACGCGCAGGTCCATCTCCAGGTCGTTGCGACCGTCAAACCCGGCGCCGTCCCTGACGACGAGTAGTGCTGCTGACTGCCGACCGCGCGCGTCGCCGCCAGCCTCGTCGCCGGCTCGGAGTGCCCCCAGCAGGCGCTCGGCGAGGGGTGCTGCGCTGTCACTCGCCTGGAAGGCGGCCTGCATCGCGACTACTACCTCTTCGCCGGTGAGGATGTTGCCCTGGATCGCATACCCATCACCGGTGACTCCGCCCGCCCACTCCAGGCACTCGGAGCCGGTGTGGCTGGCGGAGTCGCCTCCGGAGTCGACGATGCCCACCTGGCGGAGGTCCTTGCCGTCGTCTTCATCCAGGAGTCGCTGAAGCGCCAGGGAGGAGGTCGCACCACCTTGGAGGTGAGCCAGGCCCACGTCCTTATAGGTGACGTTGGCCCACGCCTGAGTGGCAATGGCTCCGGCTCCCGCGCGAGCGGCGGGGACTACTGATCCGACGGAGAAGAATTTGGACGCGACAGCCACGCCCCACGACTCACCATCGTCGGAACGCGCCACGATCGAGAACGTCATGACCAGACGCTAGTGGCGGACCGTTCCTCGGAGGAAGGGCTGGGATGGGGCCCGTAGACCGCCTTGCACCGGTTCACATGTCCGGCGGGGACCGCACACTCGTCCCTCCGGAGCGCAATTGCCCGGCCAACGGCGGGGTATTCATTTCATAGCGACGACAGCGTCATCACGCCGCGAAACGGCAGCGCGCTGTCCCCGGATCTGTCGAACACCGCGTCGGGGTTCTAGCCTGAACGGATGCTCGACCTCAGCGCAATCGACGTAGAGGAGGTTGCAACGGCGCTCGCGGATCAGACTGACTACGACCACCGATGGCCGTCGACCCGCGAACGGGCGAGATTGCATTCTGGACCAGCGACACGGGCATCGACGGGGTGAACCCTGTCGAGATCGGCCCGGGGAGACCCCGGGCCGTCGCTGTTCTGGTGTCGCCCGGGATCAGAGGTCGATCGGACGAAGCACGCGGTTGATGCCGTGGGCGATCTGCTTGTTGCCCTTGTTGATGTTCTTCGCCGCCACCCGCACGCGGGGGTTGCGGTCGTTCTTGGCTGCGTCGATCAGGAACACGCCCCATGGCGGACGTCGACCTTGATCCTGCCGCCCTGAGCGGGGGTGAGCTTCGCGCCATGGGCGTCCTTGGCCTGCGCGACTTGATGGTCGCCCCCGGGACCACGTGGGAGCAGGACGGTCTCGATGGTGTCCACACCCAGGGTGGCGACAGCGTCGAAGACCTTCTTCTCCGACCCCAGACGGTCACCGGTCAGGCCGTGGACCAGACCGGTCACCCGGTTGGCCGCGGCGGCGGCGCCGATCACGGAGCGGGTGAGTGCGGTGGCGATTGTTCGACGGTTCATCGGAAGCTCCTCGGGAAGGGTGGTGGTTACCCCCTACTTCGTGGAGCGAGTCGCCTTGGTTGCATCTTCCTCAGAAGCAACCGAGGAAACCCGTCCTCACCGGGCTGAGACACCGGCGCTGCCGGGCAATTCACCCGCAGGCAAGGGCATGACACGACACCCGCGAACGGTCATACTTCATCGGTGACCGATCCCACCGTGCTCGAGCCCTCCCCGGTCGCGCGGACGGCGTACGCCGTGAACGCCGGCGTTGCCTGGCTCGGAATCGCCCTGACCGCGTTCTTCTCCGGCATGGGGTGGTACGACGAGCTGAAGCCGGAGCCGGGGCTCTACGGCAACCACCCCGATGGGGCCGCCGGGGCGGTTGCGCGGCTGACCGACACCTTCAGCTACTTCACGATCTGGTCGAACGTGGTCGTCGCACTCTCGGTGTCGCTGCTGCTGACCCGACCCTGGCGAAACACCGAGGTACGCCGGGTGTTGCGGCTCGACGCACTGCTGATGATCACCGTGACCGCCATCGTCTATCAGGTGCTGCTGGCTCCCACTGCCGTGGTCTCGGGCTGGTCGAAGCTCACGGACCCGATCCTGCACATCGTCACGCCCGCTGTCACCATCATCGTCTGGCTGGTCTGGGGACCGCGCGGCTGGATCACCGCCCGGACGGTGCCGCTCGCGCTTGCCGTCCCCCTGCTCTGGATCGCGTGGATGCTGGCCCGTGGGGCAGTGATCGACGCCTACCCCTACGACTTCGCCAACGTGACCGAGCTCGGCTATGCGTCCGTGGCCGTCACGCTAGCCATGATCCTGGTCTTCGGGCTGGTGGTCGCCACCATCTACTGGGGGATCGAGGTCGCGCTTCGGAGACGACAGTCCGCGGCCATCGTGACCGAGACCTCGCTGTAGCAATCGAAGTCCGCGAGACCATCGATCCCGCACGATAGGCGCCCTGGAAGATCGCCCCACGTCCCGTCCGGCGCCGGTCAGCCGGCAGCCCGGACCCGCGCCGTCACCACGAACGTGCCGTCGCCGTGCCGCCGCGACCAGGCAGCGAGGAGGTCACCGTCACCCGCGCCCGCATGCAGCGATCCGCGCGCGATCAGCTGTCCGGGCGGCAGGAGGATGCTGACCGGACCCCAGTCCCCACCGGGAGTCATCATCGCCGCGAGGACTCCGTCTCCCAAGGCGCCCGGGACGGCCTGGGGGGACCAGAGCGCGACTGCTCGGCCGCTCGGGTCGATCGCGGCATCCAGGTCCTTCACCGCGGGATCGGCGGCACCCAGCAGCACCGGCTCGCCCCACCCGCCGGCGTACCGCACCGCCTTGACCGTGGCGCGGTAGCGCCGGTAGACGACCAGTACGTCGCCGGCTGGCGTGCCTCGCACCACCGTCGGGCCAAGGCCCACCTTGGCGCTCACGACCTCGGGGGCCGACCATGCCCCACTCTGCGGCGCTCGCGAAACGACCAAGTCCCACTTCCCCGCACTGTCGGCCTGCCGCCACACGACCGTGGCGGTGCCAGTGGCGTCGACCGCCAAGCCCGGCGCTGGCAGGGCGCCGGACCCCGACCTGGTCCACAGCACCGAGGGGTCGCTCCAGGGCTCGTCCGCCTGCTTGCGGATGACCGACAACGCCTGGGTTGTG
>NZ_JANPEO010000107.1:0-2177 GCF_031422975.1 Nocardioides sp.
CTGCTGTCGTGCATGGGTTTCCGCCTTGAGGTCGTACGACGACCCGTCGTCCCCCAGTTGACTCGCTCCGAACGCCGCTCGTGGCAACTGCACCGGCGGATCTCCACGCTCCTGAATCAGCCAAGCCTCGAGGAGTGGCGGCCGACGCTCGAGCGCAACCTGGATCGCCTCAGCGACCGGGTCACGGGTCAGCCACACGAGCGGAATGTCGGCCGCTGGCGGCAGTTGATCGACCGCGGCGACCTCCCCGGCCTGCACCGCGTCCTGACCGGTCTCGACCGCGACTCGATCGAGATGCGCGAGGTGTCCCCCATGGGCGGCCTGTTGACCCGGGAGCAGCGCGACGAAGTCATGGCCGTGGCGGGCTGATGCGACGCGACCAACTGGAGCACGCCATCCGCGCGGCCTGCCAGATCATCCACCAGTCCGAGGTCATCGTCGTCGGCTCGCAAGCCATTCTCGGCACATACGACGAGTCACAACTCCCCGCGGCCGAAACGATGTCTATCGAGGTCGACATCCTGCCGATGGCCGATACCAACGATGAGACCGCGCGACTGGCCGATCTGATCAAAGGCGTCGCGGGCGAGTTCTCGCCGTTCGAGGAACTCCACGGCTTCAGCATCGACGGCGTCGACCTCGAGACGGCTGTGCTGCCCGATGGCTGGCGCGATCGCCTGGTCAAGGTGCAGAACGCCAACACCGCGGCCGTGAGCGGCGAACCGCGCTTCACCGGATGGTGCCTCGACAAGGAGGACCTCTGCGTCGCGAAGCTGACCGCATTCCGCGAGAAGGACCGCAACTTCGTCGCTGCTCTACTCGAAGCCAACCTCGTGACGCGGCCCTGATCGCATCGCGGCTAACGACGATCCCAAGTAGGCACGTCGCCGCCACCGAGAACGCGCTCACCTGGCTCAACTCGATGCGTTGAAGCGGTACGTCGCCGCCGGGGGCTGGCGATTGCCGGTCATCGTTGGCGGGCGGCCGACAGGCCGCGAGTCGATCACCGCAAGCCGATCCGCTTACGGCACTGAGGGCGACGACGCGTCAACGCACTGCCCAAGTTGGTCCACCGTGACGCAAAGGCCGCGCTCGCCGAGATCTGAAACGCCGAGTAAGGAGTCACACCCTAGAGTCCTCGGCATGGAGGACCTGCCCGACGTACGCGAACTGGCCGAGGCGCACTGTCACGGCCCGGCCGGCGGGACGGGTCCGTGACCTACACCGAGACCGCCGAACACTCCGCGTTGGAGCTGGTCCGTTGGTTGGAGGGACGCTTGCCCGCGATGGCGGTCTCGGCCACCGACCGGATCTGGATCGAGGTGCCCAACTATCAGCGCTCCGAGCTGCACGCGGACGTGGCCCACCACTGCGAACGCATCTACGGCGTCTTCCTCACCACGGTCCGCGACGGCCGGGACCCCCTGGTCGCTGACTTCCCGTGGACCGCGGAACACGCCCAGAAGCGGGTCGACCACGAGATCCCCCTGGTGGACTTCCTCAAGGCGTTCCGCATCGCCCAGCTGGAGCTCTGGGACCACCTTCTCGAGTGGGCGCAATCGGGCCCAGAAGCCGAGCAGACCGTGCTGGGACTGGTCTCTCACGTGATGCGCACCATCGAGGCCGGCAGCTCCGCCGCCGCGACGACCTACATCGAAGCGCAGCAGTACGATCTCGCCGACCACGAGAACGTGCAGCGCGACCTGGTCGAGGACCTGCTCGCCAACCGCAGACCCACCCACGCACGACAGCTCGAGGTGTTGCGAAAGGCCGGCCTCGGTGAGGACCGGTACGTCGTGATCTCGGCCGAGCTCGGTGACGCCGACGGAGCGACCGGCCAGCACGCGCTCACGATGTCGGCCCGCACGCACCTGTCCCGGATCGCCGGCGGTGTGTTCGCCGTGCGCCAGTCCGAGCTGGTCGCGTTGTTGCCCTTGCGGGCCAAGGACGAGCGGTCCCTGAACCGGCGTCTGTCTCGGATGGTCCAGGAGCTCTCCGCCCGGGGGATCCTGCTGCGGGTCGGGATGAGCGCGGTGCACGCTGACCTCGACGAGGTGCCCGACGGGCACGCGGAAGCGCGCCTCGCGTGCGGCAGCATCCGCGGCCAGCACGGCGTCGTCGGCCTGGCCGAGCTGTCCACCCTGGACTACCTGGTGCGCCGCCCCGACGACACGGTC
>NZ_JANPEO010000108.1:0-4535 GCF_031422975.1 Nocardioides sp.
GGCCACGCGCACGGCCTCGTTCGAGCCACCGGCGGCAGGCGACGACACGATCTCCGCGCCCCACATGCGCAGGATCTGCTTGCGCTCGACCGAGGTGTTCTCGGGCATCACGCAGACGATGCGATAGCCCTTGAGCTTGGCGGCCATCGCCAGCGAGATGCCGGTGTTGCCGCTGGTCGGCTCGAGGATGGTGGCGCCCGGACGGAGCGTCCCGTCCTTCTCCGCCTGCTCGATCATCTTGAGCGCGGGCCGGTCCTTGATGGAGCCGGTCGGGTTGCGGTCCTCCATCTTGGCCCAGATGCGGACGTCCGGGCTCGGCGACAGCCGCGGCAGCCCGATCAGCGGCGTACCGCCCACGGACTCCAGGAGGCTGTCGAAGCGCGTCATCCGCCCGCGACCGCCGGGAGCACGACGACCTGGTCGCCGTCGGCGAGCTCGGCGTCGAGGCCGCCGATGAAGCGCACGTCCTCGTCGTTGATGTAGACGTTGACGAAGCGGCGCAGGTCGCCGTTGTCGAGGAGGCGGTCCTTGAGGCCGGGGTGGTTGCCCTCGAGGTCGTCGATCAGCGCCGTGAGCGTGGCGCCGTCGGCCTCGACCGCCTTGGCGCCGTCGGTGTAGGGGCGAAGGATGGTGGGGATACGGACCTCGATGGCCATCAGGGGGTGCTCTCTTCCTGGCTCTTCTGGGGAGGCGTGATCGTGACGTCTTCTTCGGTCA
The DNA here is from genome assembly GCF_031422975.1 of Nocardioides sp. Taxonomy (GTDB): domain Bacteria; phylum Actinomycetota; class Actinomycetes; order Propionibacteriales; family Nocardioidaceae; genus Nocardioides. The sequence goes on from NZ_JANPEO010000108.1 coordinate 718, forward strand.
CGACGCCGTCGATGATTCTGTAAGACCTGAACTCGACGGGGCCGTCGTTATTCCCGTGCTCGCGTGTGCTGACCAGCACGTAGTGCGCATTCGGCTCGCTCGCCAGCCCGATGTCGGTGCGGCTCGGGTAGGCCTCGGTCGCGGTGTGCGAGTGGTAGACCACCACCGGCTCCTCGTCCCGCTCGTCCATGTCCTTGTAGAGCTGGAACAGGTCGGTGGAGTCGAACTCGTAGAACGTCGGGCTGCCGGCCGCGTTGATCATCTCGATGAACCGGGCAGGCCGATCGCTGCCCTCGGGGCCGGCCACGATGCCGCACGCCTCGTCGGGGTGGTCGCGCTTGGCGTGCGCGACGATCGCGTCGTACGTCGCCTGGTCGATGGTCAACACGCGTCAAGGGTAGGCGGCGCACCCTGCGCGGCCCGACCGCGTCTCACACGCGGATGGCTGCGGGGATGCCGTCGCTGAAGACTTCCGGCTCGGCCGGGAAGGACTCAGCCGCACCGCGGTCGTGCCTGGCCGCGCTCCACGCCGCCGCGCACGCGTCGAGGAGGTCGTCCTCGGCGAAACCCGACCCGCGGAACCACGCGGGCGCGATCAGGCCCTGCGCACGCAGTGCCTCGCGTCGGGCCCGCGAGCCCTCATCGCCCTTCTTCCGCTCGAGCACCGGCGCCCCGACCATCCGCGCGAAGCTGAGCTCGGGGTGCACCTCGATGACCTCGGTGCCTGGCCCGGAGCGGATCCACGCGTCGACCTCGAGGACCTTCACGCCCAGGGCGTAGGCCTGCGCGCTCGCGCTCCGCTCGCCCTGCGTGGCGCTCAGGTTTGCGGCCCGCGCCAGCTCGTAGGTGGGGGCCTCGTACGCCGATCGCGCCAACGTGGGGAACACGGACGACCCCTTGCCGACGAGCTCGCGGCGCGCCTCGGCGTCGGCGCGGCGAGCGCCACGATCGGGCAGCCCGATCGGGATGTCGATCGCCACGACGGCGGGTTGGGCCGTCTGCCTGACGAGTGTCACCAGCGCGGAGATGGACCCTGCGACATGGACGGTGGCCCGTCCATCCGGCCCGAGGAGCACCCCGACCCACCCGGTCGGGCATGCGTCGACACCGAGCACCGGCCGATCCGGGCGCAGCAGCTCGGGGGCCTCGGCCGTGGTGGTCCTGCCGATGAAACGTGCCTCGCGCTCGTCCGAGAGCCCGGCCTCGATCCGACTGGCCATGTGCGCCGACATCGGCGGCAGGTCGCCGACCGGCCACCAGCGCACGTCGGTCGACTCGTCGTCGGCGACGTGGGCCTCACCGCTGAGCCAGGTGCACGCAAACGTCAGATCGAGGTAGGACGCGCGGTCGCCGTTGTCGTAGGTGAGCTCGGGCAGCACGGTGGTCGCGGCGAGGCGGTCGACGCTGATCACGACCCCGGTCTCCTCGAGCGCCTCACGGGCGGCGGCGACGGCCGGCTCCTCCCCCGGGTCGACGATGCCGGTGACCGGCGTCCAGGCGCCGTTGTCGGAGCGCTTGACCAACAGGACGTGTCCGTCGCCGCGGGTGATGACGGCGGTGACGCCGGGCAGCCAGAGCGGGTGGTGACCGATCATCTCGCGCATCTCGAGGATGAAGTCGGGGATCGGGCTCACGAGGTCAGGGCCTCCACGATGGTCTCCTGGAGCCAGCCGACCCACTCGTAGATGTCGTGCGCCTGCGACCGCGGATCCTCGTCGTCCAGGGCGTACCAGGTCTCCTCGTCGCCGTCCTCGACCCCGAGGCGGGTGGCGAGCGCGAGCCGGATGTCGGTGAAGGACCGCATCCACGTCTCGGCGGTCGGCTCATCCAGCTCGACGTCGATCATCAGCCCGTCCTCGGTGAGCTGCGGCGGTAGGCCCGCCTCCTCGAGGCAGTCGATGATCATGCAGGCCGCAGCAGCCTTGCCGTCGCGCAGGCTGCCCTCGGTGAACCGGCGGAACTCGGCTGCGGCTTCTGCGTCCTCGGTGTACGCCGTCGGGAACAGCCGCTGCAGCACCGGATCCTCCGGCTCGCTGGTCGGCCCGGAGAAGTCCATCATCGCCTCGAACGGGTCGCGCGAGTCGTCCGGGACGGCCGCCTCGTTGCGCAGCAGCTCGACGATCTGGGACGCCAGCGACCGGAGCAGGTCGGCCTCGAACCCGGTGAAGTTGGCGATGATCAGGCGGGACTTCCGGTGGCGCGTGAAGGCCCCCACGTCAGGTCGCCTTCTCCATCGTCGCCCAGAGCCCGTATTCGTGCATCGCCTGCACGTCGCGCTCCATCTCTTCGCGGGTGCCGGTCGAAACGACCGACCTGCCGTCGTTGTGGACCTCCATCATCAGCTTGTCGGCCTTCGCCTCGGCATAGCCGAAGTACTTCTGGAAGACGTAGCTGACATACGACATCAGGTTGACCGGGTCGTTCCACACGATCGTCACCCACGGCTTGGCCAGGAAGGTGATCTCGTCGGGGGTGAGGGTCGGATCGACCTCGACGGGGCTTGCGGCTGACACGCCCGCCATCGTGTCACAGGGAGTTGGCCACCGCTGACCACCTGGCGGCGGACGACAACGAGGTCGGCCCACCACCTGTCCGCCGCCGCCAGTTGTTGCGGGCGTCGGCCCGGATCGCCCGGATGTCGCGCGACCTGCTCGAGTGTCACGGTGGCGAGGTCACGTTCGAGACCTCAACACCACTTCCGGGCCAGCGTCGTGACGACGTTGTGGTTGCGGCTGGTGGCGACGCCGAGCAGCTTCTCGACCCGCAGCGGATCGACTCCGCCGGCTTCGTAGCCCGACCCCAGGAGAAGGTGACACGCCCGATCCCGGACGACGACCCGGTGGGCGTCGGTCGACAGCGCCTCGACCGCGGCGGCATCGGCCACGGGCTCCTTGAGGAGCAGGACGTAGTGGCGCGCCAGCTCGCGTTCGGCGTACAACGCCTCGGCGTTCTTGCCGACGTCTGCGAACTCCGCCCGGGTGAAGACGATCGTCGGCACCTCGAACCCGGTGGCCTCGCGGAAGGCGTCCTCCAGAGCGGCCTCGACCTTGGCGCGAGAGCGCCACGAGGAGGTCACCCTGACGTTGCCGGTGTTGATGTAGGTCTCGACGTCGGTGAAGCCCGCGCTCTCGCACGCAGCCCTGATCGAGTCCTTGGGGAACTTGCGCTTCGCCCCCAGGTTGATCGCCCGGAGGAACGCGAGATGGGTCGGCATGGGGACATCATGACGCGAGTCCGGTCTAGGGTGCTACGCATGAAGACTCGGGCACTCACTGCAGTCCTATCCATCCTCGTCCTCGCCGCGACCACCGCAGGTTGCGCCAAGGAGGACACCTCGACGACCACCGCCTCGGGCATCGAGCTCGTCAAGGACGGCACGCTGACCGTCTGCACCCACCTCCCCTACGAGCCCTTCGAGTTCACCGACGGCGGCGAGGTCGTCGGCTTCGACCCCGCGGTCCTCGAGGTCGCTGCCGATGCCGAGGGGCTCGACACCGAGGTCCTCGACGTCGCATGGGAGACGATCACGACGGGTGAGGCGCTCAACAGCGGCCAGTGCGACGTGGGCGCCGGGGCCATGACGATCAACGCCGAACGCGAGGCCGTCATGGACTTCACCGATCCCTACTTCAAGGCCACCCAGGCCCTGATGACCAAGACCGGCGCGGGCATCACCTCGCTCGAGGACCTCGAGGGCAAGAAGGTCGCGGTGCAGGACGGCACGACCGGTTCCGACTACGTCCGCGAGAACGCCCCTGAGGACACCGAGGTCATCTCCTACGAGGACTCCTCCCTGATGCAGCAGGCGGTCCTGACCG
>NZ_JANPEO010000109.1:0-2355 GCF_031422975.1 Nocardioides sp.
GCCTCGAAGGCGCCGGTGGAGGCACCCGAGGGGACTGCCGCGCGGGCGATGGTGCCGTCGTCCAGGGCCACCTCGACCTCGACGGTGGGGTTGCCGCGCGAGTCGAGGATTTCGCGGGCGCCGACGGCTGCGATGGATGCCATGAAGGGTGCTCCTGTGGTCGAGAACGAGGGTCGAAGAACGAGTGCACTCACCCTAGACCCGCCGAGGCGGGTGGCTGCCAGCCCCCGACTTCGATCCGGACGGTGGAGGCGGGCCGGTGGCCGCGTCACCCCTCGGCAGCGGCGATCTCGCGGCGTACGGCGTCGCGCAGGGCCTGCTCCGGATCGACACCGGACCCCCGCGCTTCCCTGACGAGGTCGAGCAACCGCTCCCCCAGCGCCTCACCTGTCGCGGCAGGTGACTGGGCAACACTGTGCGTGACCGGATGGGTTGCTGAGTCACCGCTCGGCGTGAGTCGGGCGAGGCGGTCGAGCACCTTGTCGGCGTACAGCAGGGCGGGCAGGCCCGGCGGCAAGCCGTCGGTGACCGACGCGCGCTGCTTCTCGTCGGCCTTCGCGCGCTGCCACTGGTCGTTGACCTGGGCGGAGGTGAGGTCCGCCGGGCCGACGCCGAAGACGTGCGGGTTGCGGCGCACCATCTTCTCCGTCAGTCCGGCGGCCACGTCGTCGATGGTGAACTCACCGGCCTCGCTGGCGATGGCGGCGTGGAAGTAGATCTGCAGCAGCAGGTCGCCGAGCTCTTCTCGCAGGTGCTCGGAGTCCCCGGAGTCGATCGCCTCGAGCGTCTCGTGGCTCTCCTCGAGGAGGTAGCGCGCCAACGAGCGGTGGGTCTGCTCGGCCTTCCACGGACACTCGGCCCGCAGCCTCCGCATGACCTCGATGAACTCGACGAGGCGAGTGCCCTCAGTCACCGCAGCGCTGGCTGCTCGGCAGCGAGTCGACGTACGCCGCATCGGGCTCGGCCGCGAGCCCGGCCTTGGCCTGATCGCTGGCGGCGAACGAGAGGTTGGTGTCGGTCGGGGTCAGCTGGCCGTCGGTGAGCTCCACGCCGTACTTGGGGTCGACATCGATCCCGTTGGCGTCGGGCCAGACCTTGAACACGTCGCTGCCGGCCTGGGTGACCTGGTCGACGGTCGGCTCGGCGAAGCCCTCGGCGGCGAGCTTGGCGCGGCCGACCTGGTCGAGGACGTCGCCGGCCAGCGCCTGCGTGCTCATCACCTCGATGTAGTCCGCGCGCACCTCCTCGGGCATCACCGCGGCGGCGCGGGTGCGCTCGGCGACGTCACGCTCGTAGGTCGTCGACGGCGTGACGCCGTACTCCGCGGCGATCTGCTCGGCCTCCGAGGCGAGTGCGAGCAGCTGGACGACGCCCTGGCGGATGACGCCGAGCGGCACGACCCGGCCCGCACCCTTGAACTGGTCGGACAGGGCCGTGCACATGTGCCCGGTTGCCTCGTCGACGCGCGAGGCGCTGATCGTCTCGTCGCCGACCCTGGCAGCCACACCTGGCGACGCGCTGCCCGCGCAACCGCTGAGGAGAACGGCGGTCAGGACTCCGCCAACGAACGGGGAGAGGGCGGGCAGCAGACGGGGGATGCTCACGATTTCACTCCAGGATCACGGCGTGGTTGCCGGCGGATCGATGATGTCGTCGATCACGTGCCGAGCCCATTCAAGCAGGGCGATCCCGTCGATGGGACGCCCCCCGATCACGGCGGTCTGTGGCCGCGGCACGAGGATCGTGCTGGTGGGCGCCTTGACGATGCTCTGGGGGTAGACCCGGCCGAGGCGGACGACGCGCGAGTCGGGCAGGTCGACGGGCGCGAACCGGACGAACTTGCCCGAGATGGAGATCTCCTTGACCCCGCCCTGGCGGGCGCGGGCCCGGAAGCGGGCCACGATCAACAGCGACTCCACCTCGATCCGGGGCTGCCCGTAGCGGTCGACCATCTCCTCGCGCAGCTGGTCGACATCGTCGTCGGAGCGCACCTCCGCGAGGCGCTTGTACATCTCGAGTCGAAGGCGCTCCGAGGCGATGTAGTCGTGCGGCAGGTGCGCGTCGACCGGCAGCTCGATCCGGATCTCGCCGAGCTCCGGCTCGGCGTCGCCCTTGAAGTCGGAGACCGCCTCCCCGACGAGCCGGACATAGAGGTCGAAGCCGACGTCGGCGATGTGTCCGGACTGCTCACCGCCGAGCAGGTTGCCGGCGCCTCGGATCTCCAGGTCCTTCATGGCGATCGCCATCCCGCCGCCGAGGTCGGAGTGCTGCGCCAGCGTGGCCAGCCGCTCGTGCGCGGTCTCGGTGAGCGGCTTCTCGGCCGGGTAGAGGAAGTAGGCGTAGGCCCGCTCGCGG
>NZ_JANPEO010000110.1:0-3856 GCF_031422975.1 Nocardioides sp.
GCCCGGCAGCTCGCTCCCGCCCGGTCGGCTCCCGCCCCCGTCACGCCAGGGAGAGGAAGAGCTTCTCCATCTTCTTGACGTCGAGGCCGTCCAGTCCGTCACCGGCCGCCAAGCACTGCTGGAGTCCGCTGGCGACGATGGCGAAGCCGGCCCGGTCGAGGGCCTTGGACACGGCGGCGAGCTGGGTCACGACGTCCTCGCAGTCGCGGCCCTCCTCGAGCAGGCGAAGGACGCCGCCGAGCTGGCCCTGCGCGCGCTTGATCCGGTTGATCACCGGTGTCATCTGAGCCGGGTCGAGCTCCATCAGATCTCCTCGACCGGAGCGGCCAGAGCTGCCAGGGCCGCGGCGAGGCGCTGCTTGGCATCGGCTGCGACGCCGTCCAGCGCCGGGCTGCCGGCCAGGGACATCATCGCGTCGGGGTTGAAGGCCTCGACCAGGGTGGTCTCGTCGTCGATCGAGCGGACGACCACGTTGCACGGCAGCACGGCAGCGATCGACGGGTCGACCTGCAACGCCTCGTAGGCGAGCTGGGGCCGGCACGCCCCGAGGATCACCTGCGGCGGGAGGTCCACGTCGAGCTTGGCCTTCAGCGTCGCGGCCAGGTCGATCTCGGTCAGGATCCCGAACCCTTGCTCGGACAGTGCTGCCCGGGTCGCCAGGACGGCATCGTCGTACGGCATGGCGAGTGTGGCGCTCAGCGTGTAGTCCATCAGTGGGTCCTCTCAACGGTCGGTGCTCTCTCCAGCGAAGGATACCCCCGAGGGTATTAGCCGCCGCGTCACACCGTCTCGACACTCCCGTCGCCCCAGACGATCAGCCCGCCACGACCGGGCCGGGACCGGAGCCACCGCAGCGCTGCGGCGCCCTGCGCGAACGCAGCAGTCGCATCCACGTCTGCGGTGACGAGGTCCGGCGCCAGGACGGTCACGGACGCGATGTGCTGGGGTGGCCGGCCCGTTCGCGCGTCCACGATGTGCGTGCCGCGGTGCGCCGCGCTGGAGGTCGCGACGGCACCGCGAGTGATCGGCACCCGGGCGACGATCGAGCCGGGATCGTGCGGGTCCTCGATGCCGATCTGCCACGGCGCGGACTCGGCCTCCGCCGTCCAGCACACCAGATCGCCACCGCCGCCGAGGCAGACGTCGGTGTCGTCGAGGGCGATCAGGTGCCGGGCGGCGCGCTGGACGGCCCAGCCCTTCACGACTCCGTCCGTGTCGAGCAGCGTCCGGCCGTCGACTCCCGGCCGCCGGACGTCGAATGCGCCGTCCGAAGCCGACCGTGCGGCCTCGGCGAGAGTGAGCACCTCGCGCACCTCTGCGGGAGCGTCGGCGACATCGGCGTGCCCACTGTTGAAGAGACTGACCCACGAGTCGTCGCGGTAGCGGCTGAACATCGCGTCGACCGCGTGCAGATCGGCCTGCACGCGGGCCCAGGCAGTCAGGGCCACGTCGTCCCCGGCGTGGCGACCGCGCAGGGCGACGCTGATCGGCAGACCCATCACCTGTACGACGTCGCGCCACGGAGTCCTACGGACCTGGCTCACCGGCCCGCCTGGTCCAGCGCGCTCTGCAGCGACTGCTGGTAGCCGGTGCTGGTGTAGGTCGCCCCGCTCACCATGTCGATGTTCGCACTCTGGGCCGTCATGGTCTCGTCGACCAGGATGGGCAGCGCGTAGCCGTTGATCTGGGCATCGGTCGGGTTGGTGTCGGGGTACTGCAGCACCGAGACGCCGGTGATCTTCGAGCCGGCGACGCTCACCTCGACCTGCACCGGGCCCCACCGCGTCTGGACGGTGTCACCGGTGATCGTGCTGGTCGTGCTGGCGCCCCCGCTGACGCTCGCTCCCCCGCTCGCGTTGCCACCGGCCGATGAGTTCGACGTGGTCGACGAGGTCGACGAGGTCGACGACTTGCTCGTCTGTGGGGCGGCCAGCACGCCGGCGCTGTAGACCGACGTCGAGGTGCCCGGGGTCAACGCACCCGAGAAGGAGGTGTGGTAGCCGGCGAGCAGCATCAGCACGACAGCCGTGCTCGCGAACCACAGGACGATTCGTCTCATCAGGTCACCATCCGAACGCTTCGACGTGGATGTGGGTCTCCGGGACTCCGGCCCCACGCAGGTCCGCGACGACGAGGTCCGCCCACGGCGTCGGGCCGCAGACATAGACGTCTCGCTCCGCGATGTCCGGCACCCAGTGCCGTAGCGCCGCTCGGTCACTGAAGTCTCCCGCATGCACCTCGCCCAGCCAGGACGTTGCGCCCCGGCGCCGGCCCGGAAGGTGCAGCACCCGGACGCCGTCGGTCGCGAGCCGACGCAGGTCGTCGGCGAAGGCGTCGGGTCCGGGCGAGCGGTGCAGCAGCACGACGTCGCCGATCCCTGCCAGCTCGTCTGCCAGGGCCAGCAGCGGAGCCGACCCGACACCCGCGCCGATCAGGGCGACCTTGTCACCGTGTCGGCTGCGCGGGCTGAGCCGCCCGTACGGCCCCTCCACCAGCACCCGGCTGCCCCGGGCGAGGGTCGACGTCGCGCCGCTTCCGTCCCCCGTCGACTGGACGGTGATCCGTAGACGCCGACCGTCCGGTGCGGCCGAGAGCGAATAGGGGTTGGCGCGCGACCATCCGTCACGGCCCAGGAACCGCCAGTTCAGCCACTGGCCACCGTGGGCCGGCAGCCGGTCGAGACGTCGACCGCTGACGACCACTGACACCACACCGGGTGCCTCCTCGATCACGTCCTCCACCCGGAGCTGGTGGCGCAGGTTGCGCACCACCGGCACTCCCACCCGCCACACCAGGACGGCGGCGGCCGTGAGCCCCCACGCCGTCCACCAGAAGACGGTGCGCGCGGTCGACGAGACGAGCTCCTGCCCGGTCCACAACTGGTGCGGCAGGGCCAGCCCTGCTCCCAGGTAGCCGTACAGGTGCATCAGGTGCCACGACTCGTAGCGCAACCGCCGACGGGCGGACCGGATGCTGGTGACCACGACGAGCACGAGGGCGATGAAGCCGGCGTCGGCCAGCAGCATGGCCGGGTAGGTGAGGGTGAGGTCCCAGAGCTCTCCGGGCCAGCGCGGGAGCGAGCCCCCGCTGTAGCCCCACGTCACCAGCACGACGTGCGCCACCATCAGGTTGAACGATGTGAAGCCCACGATCCGGTGCACGTGTGCGAGCCGGTCCTGACCGAACGCCCGCTCCAACACGGGGACTCGCGCCATCAGCACGACCTGGGCCAGCAGCAGTACGGACGCCAGCAGCCCCGTCCAACGACCGACGGAGGTGAGCCCCGTGGCCCAGCCTCCGAGGTCGCCGAGTCCGCCGCCCTCGATCCACCAGTACGTCACGAGGGCCAGGGCGGCGGTCAGCACGGCGGCGGCCGATCGGCGCACGGCCAGGTCGAAGGAGGCACGGCTCGGGGTCATGTCTCACAGGATCGTCGGACTTGCTGGGTCCACCATGGGGCGAACCTGTGCAGATGCTGTGCGTCGCCGAGGCGCTACCGTGACTGGCATGGAGGCACACGACTGGGACGAGCGGTACGCCGCCAGCGAACTGGTCTGGTCCCGCGGGCCGAACCAGCTCGTGGCCGCCGAGTGCGCCGACCTGCCGCCGGGCCGCGCCGTCGACCTGGCCTGTGGAGAGGGCCGCAACGCGATCTGGCTCGCGTCCCGGGGCTGGCACGTGACCGCGGTGGACTTCTCACAGGTCGCGATCGACAAGGGGCGGGCGCTGGCCGACGCGGTCGAGGTCGACTGGGTGTGCGGCGACGCCACCGAGTGGCGCGGCGACGGGCTCGACCTCGCCGTGGTGGCCTACTTCCAGGTGCCGGCCGCGCAGCGGCAACAGGCCGTGCGCAATG
>NZ_JANPEO010000111.1:0-5267 GCF_031422975.1 Nocardioides sp.
GGTGGCGCCGCCGCCAAGGAGCTCGCGGTCGAGCGCGCGATCGCCTCCCTCGACGAGCACCTGGTCGAGTCGATCCGCTCCTGCATCGCCACGGACGCCGACGGCAGCCCGTGCATCGAGGCCAAGGTCCCCCAGGACGTCGAACGCGATCTGGCCATGCCGGGCGGGCACATCTTCCACGGCGACCTGGCCTGGCCGTGGGCCCCCAACCGGGCTCGCCTCGACACCCCGGCGCAGCTCTGGGGAGTCGCAACCGACCACGACGTCGTCCTGCTCTGCGGCTCCGGAGCCCGACGCGGCGGGGCCGTCTCCGGCCTCGGCGGCCACAACGCGGCACAGGCCGTGCTCGCCGAGCTCGCCTGACCGAAGTCGATTTCATGTCAGCGCCCGCGGCGTGTAGAGTTCCTGCTCGTTGCACAGCACTCCACCGTGCTGGGCAATATGCGCCAGTAGCTCAATTGGCAGAGCAGCTGACTCTTAATCAGCGGGTTCGGGGTTCAAGTCCCTGCTGGCGTACAAGTGAGAAGGCCAGGACCGTCCACCCGGTCCTGGCCTTCTTGCTATTCCACGGTTTTGCCACGGTTTTCACTTTCGCTGAGCGCGTCCCTTAACGCAGCGTCCACGGCCACCGCCGCCTGCGAGTCCACCGAGCGCCGACCGAGGTAGTAGTCCTGGGTCATCGAGGTCCGCGAGTGACCCAGCTGGTCGGCGACCAACCGAGCCGACAACGCGGCCTCGTCGAGGATGGTCGCGGCCGTCTTTCGGAACGTGTGCGAGGTGATCCACGCCAGCGTCTCGGTCCCTCGCGCCTCGCGCAGCTCGCGCCGTCGTCAATGTCCCCGAACGAGCCAGAGAACATCTGAACGATCTCGACAGCCGCCATCCCACCGGGAGGAACATCAATACGTTCCCAACAACATTCACAAGCCCGAGCTCACGGTTGACGCATTTGAGTTCGACGACGATCGAGTCTCCTCCCCAGCACGGACACCACCAGCATGGGCGAGGCAAACCGTCGGGTGCGGCGCGAGCGGACGCGGGCGACGTAAATGAGCATCGCCAGGCCAGCCAGCCCGATGATGATGGTGAGGACCGGACCTAGGGGCGAGTCGTGGCCGGAACGGAGGGCGCGCCCCCGCTTCAAATCGAGGCGAGCTTCTTCACGACGTACTGGTTGAGGCTCAGGCCGTCCTCGGCCGCATGCACAACGAGATCGCGGTGGAGCCCTTCGCCGATGCGGACGTTGAAGGTCCCGGAGTAGGTCCGCTCGGAGAACGGGACTGGGACCTTCTCGCCCTGGTCGGTCAGGTCGGCGAGCACATCGTTGACGACCGCCTCGAGGCCTCGAAGCGCCTCGATCTGCGTCGGTGCCAGCCACGACAGCGAGGGAAGCTCGAGGCAGGTGGCGACGAACTCGCTGTCCTCCACTGACCAGGTCACGCGGTAGGTGTAGTGGGACACGTCCACTGGGGTCTGGGTCTGCATCAGAGTGCCTCCTTCTTGTCGATGGCCTTGAGGACCTGACGTACCTAATACGCCTTGGCCATGCCCCTGTCATTCCGGATGTTCACCCGCGGGTCGCCCTGCCACGGCGTCTTGAAGACGACGTGGGAGCTGCCGCTCTGACGTGGACTCCCGAAGTAGTGCTCGCACACCGACATGAGGTCGTTGAAGGCGACGCCTTTCGGGTTCGCCCGCATCGCGGTGACGATCTTGTCGACGGACGGCACGAGACGATAGTACTACCAGTGGTACTGACGCTCAAGAGTGCAGTTATTGGAGTTGCAGCCGACTTGCGGCAGGAGCGTGCGTCTGCGAGCAGTCGCTCACCGGCAGAAGCGTGCGTTGGCGCTACTCGACGCGCGCACGGCGGAAGGGTGACAGAACCAACATCAGGGCCGAAACCATGAAGATGGCCGCGGCAGCGCCAAGAGTCGGGCGATAGCCGACGGCCTCGGCCAGCAGTCCGGCGACCGGTGAGACCGCGACGATCACGGCACGGTTGAACGACCGCAGAGTCGTGTTGGTACGCGACTGCAGCTCGTCAGGGGTGCGGGACTGGCGGAAGGCCATCTCGTGCGAGTTGCTTGTTCCCATGGCCCAGCCGTGGCACAACTGACCTGCGGCCAGGACTGATGCCCCGACCCACCCCGTCGGTACCGAAGCCGCCGTCATCATGATCATGACTCCGAAGGCCGTGACCAAGTACGAGCAGATGATGGCGCCGCCGGTGCCCAGACGAACGCCGACCCGTGTGCTCAGCGCCGCACCAATCAGGGCGCCGAGGCCGGCGACAGCGAACACGAGGCCCAACTGCAAGGGCGAGAGGTCCAGTTGGAGATAGCCGTACGGGACGACCAGCACGAGCAGGATCGCCTGACCCGCGAACCACACGTGCGTGGCGAGGGCGAGGCGACGCAGGCCTGACGCGCCGTACGCCCAGCGTGCTCCGTCCAGGACCTCCTTCGCCAGCCCACGCGCCCCTCCTGTGGCGGGCGTGGCGGCAGTCGGCTCCGAGACCCCCTTCAGCGATGCGACCATCACGGCTGAGAACAGGTACGTCAGGGCATCCACCAGCACCGACAAGGGCGCACCCAAAACGCGGATGAGCATGCCGGCGACCGCGGGCCCCGCGGTCTGGGCCACGGCGCTGGCGCCGTCGAGCCGTGCGTGGGCCCGCTGCAGCTGACCTCGTGACACGAGCCGCGGGACGAAGGACAACGAGGCCGCGTCGTTGAACAGAGAGGCCGTCCCGAACAGGACGACGACGACCAGCAGTAGCGGTAAGGACAGGGCCCCGAACGCCCAGGCCAGCGGGATTAGCCCGAGCAAACCGGCGCGGGCGACATCGGTGACCACCATGACCGGCCGTCGACGCACACGATCGACGAGCGCTCCCACAACTAGTCCGAGAACCAAGTACGGCAGCCAGCGCGCGGAGTTGAGCCATCCCACCTGCACGGCGCCACCTTGCAGCGTGACCAGGACCAGGGTCTGCAGGGCCAAGGACGTAATCGCGCTACCCAGACCGGAGACGGCCTCACCCCACCAGAAACGTCTGAAGTCCGATGACCTCTCGCCGTGCTGCGTCAGGGAGGCCACGCCCACACCCTGACAGACCAAGACTCCAACAGAGGCGACCCCGCAATGATGGGTCGAACTACCTCATCGCGGCGGGCATGGTCGGGCGGAGCGCGACAGCCCGCGCATCGGCACGTTCGGTGCGCTGGCACAGCGGCGTGAGAGTGCGTTCCCGCGCGTTCTGATTGCAGCCGTACCCCGGCGGCCCTGAACCGTCGCTGTTGGGGGCATCCGAACACCGGCGGTCCGCACGCTCATCGCGGCAGATGGGGACGTCATGGCGAGTGCCGTAGCGACGCGCTGAGTGCACTAAAGACCCGATCGTCGATCGAGCCCGTCACGTCCGCTACACGATCGATTGGCGCAGTTGCTTTTGAACCAGACGCGCCTGCGACAGCGTCAACGTTTAGCCACACGTCCGTCCCGTCCTGCGACAGGTCGTACCACCACTGACCTCGGTCGCGAGTCAGGCGTACGAGGGTGCCGTCACGCTCCCACACGTCCTGGCGATCGCCGAAGGGCGAGGAATCCTCCCCCCGCGATGACACCTTCTCGAACTCGTGCCGGTCAAGCCATCCACCGACGGCCTCGGCCTCTTCGTCAGTCAGATCGGACACGGGTTCATCTTCATGGAAGTGGCGCCTCACTGCACGCTCATCGATATGAGCGGATTGCGGCAGATCCGGATGTTCGCAGAGGCGTCTGCGGGACGGTCGAGACAGCCGCTCGACTCTCGCAACCCGACGAACGCCGACAACCAACCATGAGGTCGGCGCGTCTTAGCAAGGACCGTCGCATGCGACGTACCGCCACCGACACGCTGCCCACCATCATCGGGGGATAGCTCACCCAAGGGGGAACCGTGCTTCGACGTTCGACCACACTTGTTGTCACCGCGCTTGTTACGGGGGCGCTGCTGAGCGCACCGTCATCGGCGGCTTCGGCCACTGCCCAGACCTGCCAAGGCCGGCCGGCCACGATCGTCGGCACTGGCCCGGACATTCAGGGCACGCCGGGTGATGACGTCATCGTCACCGGCAGCTCCCAGTTCACCTACGCTGTCGCTGGGAACGACCTGGTGTGCGTGAGCGGGTCCGCCGTGTACGTGTACGCGGGCGACGGCGATGACGTGGTGGACGCGTCCGAGGTTGGGGTGACACAGATTAATGCCTATCTAGGTGCTGGTCTCGACCGCTACCTCGGGGGACCTGGCCAAAATTTGGTGCACGCGGACGGCACGGATGACACCGTGACAGATGCCGACTGGGCGTACCTGACGGTCACCGCGCCTGCGATCGGGACACCTGGCACCTACACCGGTGGCGGGATCGCCGTCTGGTCCGCCGACCATGACGTGGAGATCGACCTGGACACCAACATGGTGACGGTCGGCGGGGTCCATGCGGCCAACCTCTCTGGCATCGTCGGCGCGAACGTAGTCGCACCGCGCGCCGTGTTGCGAGGCAACACCGCGGACAACTACCTGAGCGGTTCGGGATGCGATGTGCTGTTCGTCGGGAAAGGCGGAAGCGACACCCTCATCGGTGGAGGGTTTGTCGAGGACGCCCCTCAGATCAAATCGGAGTGCGAGGGCATGAAAGCCACGATGCGTGGTGGACCCGGCGACGACAACATCAAGGGGTGGCTGGGCCTCAACCGGCTGGTCGGGAACGCAGGCAACGACGAACTCCAAGGCCGCTCCCGATCAGACGTGCTCCTTGGTGGCAGCGGCCGCGACGACCTCAGGGGCGGCAACGAGTCGGACGTGCTCCGCGGAGGCGGCGGCCGCGACACAGCCGACGGGCAGAATGGCCGGGACCGCTGCGTTGCCGAACGCGAGCGTCGCTGCGAACGCTGAAATCACTAGGGCTGACGATCGCCCTGGGCGCTCATCGGCTACTAGGAGACTTCCCGCAGGATCGGTGTCTGGCCAGACTCGATCTAGGTGATCGGCGGGACGCTCTCACATCGGCTGCCCACCCGAGTTTGGGTGTGGCTCTCATCTGGACTGCGACTCGTCGGTCACCGTGACGAGGAGTGGCTCCAGAGCGCCTCTGTGTGTCAAGCGGCCTGAAGTTGGAGCCGTTCGTGGTCGGCCAGGACACGACGGTAGACGGCGTTGGTGATGCGTCGTTTCAGGCTGCGGCGGGCTTCCTTGACGGTCTTGTGTTCGGCGATCTTTCGTC
>NZ_JANPEO010000112.1:0-1593 GCF_031422975.1 Nocardioides sp.
ACTGGAGGTCCTCGCTATTCGTCTAGGCCTTGGTGTCCACAACCTGTCGGGGAACTACAACTAGCGCGCGTCGCGCTGGGCGACGAGGTGCGCGCGCTCGACGTCGTTGAGACACGCGGCGATTGCCTGGTCGTAGGCCGCCCGCGCGGCGTCGAGATCTCCGGAACGTGCGAGCAGCTCGGCTCGTACGGCGGCGAGTCTGTGCGTCGACGCGATCTCGATGCCCTCCAGCGCTGCGAGACCCGCGGCTGGTCCGCGTGCCTCGGCCACGGCGACCGACCGGGCCAGGCGCGCGCTCGGCGTCGGCGCGACGTCGAGCAGGACGTAGTACAGCCCGACGACCCGCTCCCAGTCGGTCGCGGCCGACGAGGTGGCCAGCGCGTGCTCAGCGGCAATGCGAGCCTGCAGCGCGTAAGCCGCAGCCTGCACCGTGATCGGGCCGCGCAGCACCTCCGCGTCGACGAGTCGTTGTGCCTCGGCAATCTCGTCGTGGTGCCACAGCGTGCGGTCCTGGTCGGAGAGCAGCACGAGCCGTCCGTCGCGGACCCGCGCATCGCGGCGCGAGTGCTGGAAGAGCATCAGTGCCAGCAGCGCCATCAGGACGGGCTCGGAGGGGCGGAGTGCGAGTACGACGCGGACCAACCCGATCGTCTGGCCGGACAGCTCGGCTCGGAGCAGGTCGGTGCCGGTGCCGGGGGAGTAGCCGGCCGTGAACGCGAGGTAGGCCGTCTGGGCGACAGAGTCGAGCCGGTCGGGCAGCACGGACGCATCGGGCACGCCGAAGGGGATGTCGGCAGCGACGATCTTCTTCTTCGCACGGGTGATACGCGCCGCCATCGTCGGTTCCGGCACCAGGAACAGCCGCGCGATGTCCGGCGTCGGCACGCCCAGGACGAGCCGGAGAGCGAGGGCGCTCGCAGCCTCGGGAGCAAGCGACGGATGTGTGCACATCAGCACGAGCCGCAGCACGTCGTCCTCGACCAGCGCGCCGGGATCGGCCATCACGCGACCTCCTTCCCGGCGAGCGCTCTCGACCACGAGCAGCGGCTCGGCCCGCTGCGCCGTGGCCTCGGTGCGCAGCCGGTCGAGGATTCGGCGGCTGGCGGTGGTGTGCAGCCACGCCGCAGGTCTGTCCGGGACGCCGTCGGTCGGCCAGGTGCGGGCGGCCGCCTCGACCGCGTCGCCCAGGGCGTCCTCGACCAGGTCGAGGCGCCGATAGCGCGCGAGGAGCAGGGCCGTCAGCCGGCCCCACTCCTCGCTCACGGTGGTCGCGAGCGCGTCAGGTGTCACTGGACGGTGCGCCTCACGCAGGCTGCTCGGAGTGGACCACCGTGCGGCGTACCTCGACCGCCTCCCCGGTCGCTGCCAGGATCTGGCAGCACTCGACGAGGTCGTCGAGGTCATCGGACACCACGACGTAGTAGCCGCCGACCATCTCGCTGGTCTCGGCGTAGGGGCCTTCGGTGACGACGGTCCCGCCGGGCCGGATGGTGCGGGCCTCCTTCGACGAGTGCAGCTCGGCGCCGCCGGTGATCGTGTGGCCGCGAGCGGCGAGCTCGCGTCCGAAGCGGTCGTGCTCGGCGAACATGTCCT
>NZ_JANPEO010000113.1:0-1556 GCF_031422975.1 Nocardioides sp.
GACCTGGCCGGCCTCGTCGACCAGCGCCAGCGACGCGTGCGTCTCGAGGTAGAAGTGCTCCTGGCCGGCCATCTCGGTGACGCCGGTGAATACGTGGGTCGCGCCGGCCAGGCCGCGTTCGACGTCGCCGCGCGCGACGACCGGCCGGTTGCCCTGGAAGCTCTCGGCCTCGATCGCCTCGGTGAGCGCGATCACGGCCGGCAGCGGCTCGTAGTCGACCTCGACGGCTGCGGCACCCAGTCGGGCGGCCTCCAGGCTCTCCCCCAGCACCCAGCAGACCGCGTGCCCGACGAACATCACGATCTCGGGGAACAGCGGCTCGTCGTGCTTCACGCCCGCGTCGTTGATGCCGGGCACGTCGGCGCCCGTGAGCACCCGGACGACGCCCGGCACGGCGAACGCCGGCGCCGTGTCGAGGCGAAGCACGCGCGCGTGGGCGTGCGGCGAACAGACCGGGTGGGCGTGCAGGACGTGGTGGGTCCGATGCACGAGATCGTCGGTGTAGAGCGCGTGGCCCGTCACGTGCAGGGCCGCACTCTCGTGGGGCATCGGGTGGCCGACGCTCATCGGACCTCCTCCGCCCAGAGCCTGCGCAGCGCGTTGCCGAGCATCGCGGAGCGGTAGGCCGCGCTCGCCCGGTGGTCGTCCATCGGCGTGCCCTTGCCACGCATCACCTCGGCCGCGGCCTCGACGGTCTCGCGGGTCCAGGGCCGTCCCTCGAGCGCGGCCTCGGTGGCACGCGCCCGGATCGGGGTTGCGGCACGCCACCCAGTCCGATGCGGGCTCGGGTGACAACGCCGTCGTCGATGTCGAGCGCGAAGGCGACGGCGACGCTGGAGATGTCGTCATAGCGACGCTTGGCGATCTTGTGGAAGGCAGTCAGTGCGGCAAGCGGACGCGGGATCCGGACCGCCCTGATCAGCTCACCCGGTCGCAGATCGGTCTCGCGATAGCCGGTGAAGTAGTCGGCGAGCGCGACCTCGCGTGCGCCCTCGAGCGACGCGATGACAACACTCGCCCCGAGCGCCAGCAGCGCCGGCGTCAGGTCGCCGATCGGCGAACCGGTACCGAGGTTGCCGCCGATGGTCGCGCCGTTGCGGATCAGGGGCGACGCGAACAGCGGCCACACCCGGTCCAGCAGCAGCACCGCTCCGTCGAGTCGTGCCTCCGCCTCGCTGAGGGTCAGGCCGGCGCCGATCTCGATGACGTCGCCGGTCGAGACCGTGCGGAGCTCGGGCACCCGGTCGACATACACTACGTACGGCGAACGCCGCCCGCGCAGGTTGACCTCGACGCCCCAGTCGGTGGCGCCCGCGACGATCGTGGCGTCCGGGCGGTCGCGCAGCAGCCCGAGGGCGTCCGCCAGGTCGCTCGGTCGGGCGGCGCCGTCGAGCCGGGTCGGCACCGCGGCCGGGGCGGGCCGGCCCTGCCGCTCGGCGAGGGCGTCGTCGACGAGGGGTGCGCCCAGCGCCAGCGCGGCGTCGCGGATCGGTCGGTAGCCGGTGCAGCGACACAGGTTCCCGCTCATGGCCTCGACCTCGAAGCCGCGGGAACGG
>NZ_JANPEO010000114.1:0-2164 GCF_031422975.1 Nocardioides sp.
AGTGGCAGGCGGCGTAACCGACGCTCAGGAGGACGGGGACGTTGCTGCGGCGGGCCTCCGCGAACGCCTCGGGGCCCCACTCCCACCACTCGACGGGGTTGTCGGCATGTTGGAGGAGGTACGGCGAGGTGGCGGCCGCCAAGCGGTTCGACATGGCTCCACACTGCCACGCGGCCCGGACCCTGGGAGCCCCGGAGGGCGCCCGATGCGGACCGGCTCAGCCCGCCACCGCGAGCTCGCCGAGCTCGGACCAGCCGGTGCCGGGCACGGTGGTGCTGATGATCTTCGGCGTCGAGGCCAGGTGGGGCGGCAGGTCCCGCTGGGCGGCCTTGAAGTGGTCCGAGCCGACGTGATGCGCGCCGGCGGCGTCGTCGGCGAACGCCTCCACGAGCACGAACTCGTTGGACGCGTCGAGACTGCGCGACCAGTCGAACCACAGACAGCCCGGCTCTGCCCGTGTTGCCTCGGTGAACGGTCCCGCTATGGTCGGCCATTCCTCGACGGACTCGGGACGGACCTCGAACTTGGCGGTGATGAAGATCAACGGACTCTCCTGCTTCGCTGGGGATGGACGGGTTGACGCGCTGAGTGTGATCGTAGGTCGACACGGCACCGTCGCGGCGGCGAGGCACGTCTCAAGGTGAGACACGCAGCGCCGGCGTGACCGCACGCACGGGTCGGTACCGTGGACGCAGGTCACTCACCCTTCGACGAGGAGTCGGCATGCCGCGTGGGGCAGCATCCTGACCGCCGGGGACCGGTCCGCCTTCGACGAGTTGCCGCCGGGGGTGCTCGAGACCGACCCGGACGTGGTGGCGTCGTTTGCGTTCGACGAGTCCCGCCTGACACCGCGCCGCTCGCCCTGGGCGGTGGCGCGACCGCGCGACCGGGCAGAGGTTTCCGCCTGCCTGCGGGCCGCGGGCGTCGCCCACGTCCCCGTCTTCACGCGCGGCGCCGGCTCGGGCCTCAGCGGCGGGGCCAATGCCTCGGACGGCGCCCTCGTTGTGAGCACCCGCCGGCTCGACCAGATCCTGCTCATCGACGAGGTCGACCGGATCGCCGTCGTCCAGCCCGGCGTCGTGACGGGCGACCTCCGTCGGGCCGTCGCGGCCAAGGGGATGTTCTACCCGCCGGATCCCGGCAGCGTCGAGATGTGCACGGTCGGCGGCAACGTCGCCACCAACGCCGGCGGCATGTGCTGCCTCAAGTACGGCGTCACCGGTGACTTCGTCCTCGGCATCGAGGCGGTCCTCGCCGACGGTCGCACCGTTCGCACGGGACGGCGGACGATCAAGGGGGTGGCCGGCTACGACCTCACCCATCTGTTCGTCGGGTCGGAGGGCACGCTCGGCGTCATCACCGAGATCACGCTCCGCCTGCTGCCGGCGCCCGGGCCCAGCCGGGCCGCGCTGGCGACCTTCTCGAGCCTGCAGTCTGCGGGGCACGCGGTGACCGCAGTGGCCGCGGCCGGGCTCGACCTGTCGATGCTCGAGCTGATGGACCGCACGGTCATCCGCGCCCTCGAGGCCCGGAGCCCGATGGGCTTCGACGACTCGGTGGCAGCCGTCCTGATCGCCCAGAGCGACGCGGTCGGGCACGACGTCGTGATCGAGGGCTTCGCCCAGGTGTGCCGGGGCGCCGGCGCCACGGAGGTGGCGACGGCTGTCGACGAGCAGGAGTCGGGCGTGCTGTTGGCGGCTCGACGGATGGCGCTGCCGGCGCTTGAGGCGCTCGGCGACTGGATCCTGGATGACGTCTGTGTCCCGAAGTCGCAGGTCGTCAGCCTGCTGACGGGGATCGAGCGACTGGCCGTCGACGCCGGCGTCACGGTCGGCGTCTTCGGACATGCCGGCGACGGCAACATGCACCCGACGATCATCTTCGACGCGTCCGACCCGACGAGCACCGCGGCGGCTCACGCGACCTTCGAGGCCATCACCGCGCTCGCGCTGGAGCTGGGCGGCACGGTGACCGGAGAGCACGGCATCGGCCGGCTCAAGTCGCGATGGCTGGACCGCGAGCTCGACCCGGTCGCGATGCAGCTCCAGCGTCAGGTCAAGGACCTGCTCGACCCGCACGGGCTCCTCAACCCGGGAGTGATCTTTCCCGAGAGCGGCTCAGGCTGATCTGCGCCCGGCAGCTCGCTCCCGCCCGGTCGACTCCC
>NZ_JANPEO010000115.1:0-3692 GCF_031422975.1 Nocardioides sp.
GGCGCCAGTTGTTGTCCTCGAAGCAGGTGCCGGCTTCGGGACGCGTGTGCTCGTGCCGGAAGCCGAGCGTGTGGCCGAGCTCGTGGGCCACGATGTTGGACGGCGTCCACGAGCCGGAGTTCATCAGCGATGCGGCGTTGATCAACACGTTGCGCGAACGGTCCGAGGAGCTCGGGAAGAACGCACGGGCGATGTAGGACGTCGTGTTGGTGGGCTCGACCGAGAAGAGCACCGCGTTGTTGCGGGTGGTGCAGTTGGCGTCGTTGGCGGACAGGTGCGTGAAGTTGACCTTGGACGACGCCGCCTCCCACTGCCCGGCACCGGAGGCCATCGCGGTGACCACGTTGGTGTACTGGTTGCCGAACTTGGTGCTCACGCAGTAGGTGAGGTTGAGGGCCTGCGAGGCGCTCCACCTGTCGTCGGCACCGCCGACGGTGTTGACCACGAGGCCGTTCTCGGTGCTGCTGGTGGAACTGGCGACGAGTCCGTCGTAGAAGGACTTCAGGTCTCCGGTGGTGGCGACGGGCTCGTCGCCGTTGACGATGTACTGCTGGTCCGCGTCGCGGTAGGTCTGCGCGTGGAACTGCGAGAACGTCGGGATGTCGCCGTCGGTGGCGGCGATCGCAGGTGTGGCCAGGGTGGCTGCCAGGACGGCGGCGGAGGCGAGAGCAAGCTGCCCGAGTCGGTTGCGCTGCATGAAGGGTCTCCTCAAGGGGGTGGTTGTGGTGAGAGCACACTCCGCCCGGGGATCCAGCAGTGGCACCTGTTTCCCGAGAACAGTGCGTGGGGTGAACCATCCCAACGAGGATCGCCCGTGTAAAGGGTTCGACGCACATGATCTTGCGGCCCCTCACGGCTGGGATGGGATGCCTCCTAGGCTGACCCCGTGCGTATCGCGACCTGGAACGTCAACTCCCTCCGCTCCCGCATCGACCGGGTCGAGGCCTTCCTCGACCGGCACGACGTCGACGTCCTCGCGCTGCAGGAGACCAAGGCGCGCGAGGACCAACTGCCGCTGATGGGACTGCAGGCGCGCGGCTACGAGATCGCGGTCGCCGGGGTCAACCAGTGGAACGGTGTCGCCCTCATCTCCCGCGTCGGCCTCGATGACGTGACGGTCGGCTTCGATGCCATGCCCGGGTACGGCGAGCCGCTGGCCGCCGAGGCCCGCGCGATCGGCGCACTCTGCGGATCGGAGGACGGCAGAGGCGGAGTCCGCATCTGGTCGCTCTACGTGCCCAACGGACGCAAGCCCGACGACCCGCACTACGCCTACAAGCTCGACTGGCTGGCGCGCCTGCGCGAGGCGGCCGGCGAATGGCTCGGCGAGGAGACCGCGCTGGTCGGCGACTGGAACATCTGTCCCACGGACGTCGACGTCTTCGACCCGGCCCAGTTCCGCAACTCGACGCACGTGACTCCCCCAGAGCGTGCGGCCTTCCAGGGCTTCCTCGACGACGGGTACGTCGAGGTCACCCGCCAGCACGCGCCCGGCTACACCTACTGGGACTACTACCGCCAGCGCTTCGAACGCGACCGCGGCCTCAAGATCGACTTCGTCGTCGCCTCCCCCGCGCTCGCGTCTCGCGTGACCGGTGCCTTCATCGACCGCGACGAGCGCGACCCCGCCCAGGGCACGGGCAGCCCGTCCGACCACGCGCCGGTGATCGTCGACTTCAACTGATGTCGGTGCCTCCTGTCACAGTGCTGACATGGAGATGCTGACGATCCTGGTGATGCTCGCGGTGGGCCTGGCGCTCGGCTTCGGCCTGGGCTGGCTCGCGTCCCGTGCCCGCCCCCGCGACGAGGGCGTGCTGGCCGCGCTGGAGCAGCGGGGCGCCGACCAGGCGATCGTGCGCGAGGGCATGGAGCGCCTGCAGGACCAGTTGCGCGACCTCGACCACGAGCGCGCGACCTGGCAGGGCCAGTTCGGCCAGCAGGTCTCCGACATGCGGATGACGACCGAGTCGCTGCGGCGGGAGACGTCGTCGCTGACGTCCGCCCTGCGCAAGCCGCAGGTGCGGGGGCGCTGGGGAGAGCTGCACCTGCGACGCACCGTGGAGCTCGCGGGTCTCGTTGCGCGCTGCGACTTCACCGAGCAGACCCAGCTGGCCGACGGGGTTCTCCGGCCCGACCTCGTCGTCCATCTGGCCGGCGGCAAGTCGGTCGTGGTCGACTCGAAGGTCTCCCTCGACGCGTTCCTCGACGCGGCGAACAGCGAGGACGACGACGAGCGCGAGGCGCACCTCCAACGCCACGTGCGCCAGCTGCGCACCCATGTCGACCAGCTCGGCAGCAAGGCCTACTGGCGAGCGCTCGACGAGACGCCGGAGTTCGTGGTGATGTTCGTCCCCGCGGAGGCGTTCCTCTCGGCGGCCCTCGACACCCAGGCCGACCTGCTCGAGTACGCCGCCACCAAGCAGGTCATCCTCGCCACCCCGACCACCCTGATCGCGCTCCTGCGCACCGTTGCCCACGGGTGGTCGCACGAGACGCTCGCGGCCCAGGCGGCCGAAGTGCGCCGACTCGGCACCGAGCTCCACCAGCGACTCGCCTCCCTGGGCGGTCACCTCGACAAGGTCGGCCGGTCCCTCGGCGCCGCCGTTGCGGCGTACAACGCAGGCGTCGGCTCGCTCGAGGGCCGGGTGCTGGTGACGGCAAGGCGGTTCAACGACCTCGGTGTCACCGCCGACGAGCTCCCGACCCCGCGACAGGTCGAGGAGGCACCGCGCGCTCTCAGTGCGCCCGAGTTCGTGGCCCGCGACATCGAGACCGGTGACGACGTCCTGGCCGGCGACTTCGCTGCCCTGGGCGACGTCGCGACACCGGGGCCGAGCGAGGCGACGCTGTTCGACGACACCGGGACCCGCCCCGAGGAGCCAGGGGTCCGCCGTGCCTAGCCCCCACACGCGGCCGCGGCGCGGCGCCGATGAGCCGCCGGCCCCCGGTTCTACGGTGTTCAGCGTGAGTCACCCCGGATCCGTGTGGACCGAAGGTCTCGAGCCCGGCCGGCAGGCGGTCGCGCTCGGGGTCGCCGCCGTGCTCACGATCGTGGCCATCAACGTGCTCCTCGTCGGGGAGCTCAGCTTCTTCTTCGACCTGTGCTTCATCGTGCTCTGCCTAGGCCTCGCGCTGGTGGTCAAGCCCCACGACTTCTTCACCGTCGGCGTGCTGCCGCCGCTTATGATGCTGGCCGTCTTCGCGCTCCTCGGTGCGGTCGCGCCCGAGACGGTCGCGGACACAGGCGACGGCATCGTGCAGACGGTCGTCTCAGGGCTCGCCCACCACAGCGGAGCGCTCGTCGCCGGCTACGCGGTCTGCCTGGGCACGCTCGCGCTGCGCCAGCGCAGCCGGAGCCGGGCCGACGCGTCCGTCTGACCCGCGCTCAGACCTCGAACCGCTGCACGTCGCCCGCCCCGCGGCGTACGACCTCGGGCTCGGGTCCGGACCAGTCGATCACCGACGTCGGCTGGGCCGTGGTCTCGCCGGCCTCGATCACGATGTCGACGACGTGGTCGAGCTCTTCCTTGATCTCCCAGCCCATGGTGCGGGCCTCGGTCTCGCCGGGCAGGATCAGCGTGCTGGTGAGGATGGGCTCGCCGAGCTCCTCGAGGATCGCGCAGACCAGCGTGTGGTCGGGGATTCGGACGCCAACTGTGCGCTTCTTGGCGTGCATCAGCCGCTTCGGCACC
>NZ_JANPEO010000116.1:0-5107 GCF_031422975.1 Nocardioides sp.
CGACGGGTCCCAGGTGTGAGCCAATGGGGACGAGCGGATCGTGGCGGCCGACCACCAGGAGGTCTGAGGTGCGGCCCGCGTCGATCAGCGCGTCACCGGGAAGAGCGTGACGCGCGTCGATCGTCGAGCTGACGCCGTCGAGATCATCGGCTATCGCGTCGAGGGCGGTCTGGATCTCCGCCGTTGCCCGGGCGGCCCACTCGGCGTCCTCGGTGCGGGACAGGATGATGTCGTCGTAGGCGCCGGGGAATGACCAGGTGTGCAGCACACGCAGGCGCGCACCGCGACGCGCGGCAGCCTGTGCCGCCATCCGCAGGATGTGCTCGGACCGGTCGGGCACATCCACGCCGACCGTGACCGTGGGGACGTCCCCGCTGGACCGGATCGGCGACCACCGGGCCGGCACCGACACGACGGGCACGCGTGAGTGAGCCGCCACACCGCTGGACACGGACCTGGTGACGACGCGCATCATGCGCGAGAGCGGCCGTCGCTGCAGGACGATGAGTCGCGCCGCTGCTCCGTATTCGACGATCGACGTGACCACACCTCCCCAGACCAGCTGGGAGGTGACGGGCATGTCGTCCGGGACCAGGTCGCGGACCCGTTCGACCGCGCCGTCCAGGGCCAGGCGCCCGGCCCGCTCAAGGTCGACGCTGTCCACGAGAACCATTTCCGGACCCTCCGCGATGTTGTGCACGACGTGGAGCAGATGCAGTCCGCAACCCGCGCGCAAGGCCTCGCCCGCCGCGAAGGTCAGGGCCGCGTCCATGGGATCGTGGCCGACGGCAACGACGACGGGGTGGGGGTTGTTCTCGGTCATGATGCTCCTCCAACGTTCGCTGATGGCTTGCTCCCACGGTGTCGCACCAGCCGCCCGTGTCCTAGGGACCAAGGACCCCAAGGCACCGGGCGCATGCCCCTGATCCGACCTGTTGGCCCCGCCCCGACCGGCCGCCATGGTTGGCTGACCATCGCGTCGACACCATGTCGAGCGACGGCAGGAGAAGCCATGAGCCAAGCACGAGAAACCCAGCCAGGCGACAGCCTCGGACGGACCGGCCTCCACCCGGCCATCAACGCTTTTCACGTCGCGCGGGCAGCCGACGTGCAACTGCGGGTGGCCGATGCGATCACCGCGTTCGCCGGATCCATGCCGTTCGTCTACATCCACGCGGCCGTCTTCGCGGCGTGGATGGTCCTTGCCGAGGGCAGCCCCTGGCCGAAGCTCACCTTGGTGGTCTCCCTGGAGGCGATCTTCTTGTCGACCTTCGTCATGATCGGGCAGAACCGACAATCGGCCCTGCAACGGGTCAAGGCCGACCATGACTTCGTCGAGCAGGAGCTCGAGCTCAAGACGAACACGGAGCTGACCCGCGCCATTCACGTGCTGACCAGCGAGCTCCACCGGCGGCTGCTTGACGACCCAAAGGACCCGGTCACGGAGGCCGCCCAGAGGCCGCCCGCCTGATCGCGTCGCGATCCCGGGCCGGCGCCTCAGATGAACAGGAGCTGGGCCCCGTCGGTCTTCTCGATGAAATCCGAGGCGCTGATGATCGCCTCGACCTCGTCGTACAGGTCGCCCTCCTCGAGGTGCTGCATGTCGGCCGACATCCTGCAGGCCCACAGGTGTCCGCCGGAGTCGACGATCTGCTGGAGGAACTCGGGCACCTCGGGCACGCCGACGTCGGCGATCGACTTCTTCATCTGGTGCGTGGCCATCGCCGTCATGCCGGGGATTCCCCCCAGGCCCTGTGGCATGTGCGTTGCGGTGTTGCCGAGCATCGTGAACTTCAGGTCGGCCATCGTCGACTTGTTGATCATGTCGAAGCCCCAGAACGTGAAGAACAGGTGTGTCTCGATGCCCTCTCCGAGAGCGGCGTTGGCCAGGATCAGGCCGGGGTAGGCCATGTCCAGGTTGCCCTTGGAGCAGATGATCGCGAGCTTGCGCCCGGCTCCGGCCTCGTCGTCGAACGTCGGGACGAGGGGTGCGGTGCTGGTGGTCGTCATGTCAGTCTCCTTGTCGGCGTTCACACGCAACCGCGGGGCTTGGGAAGCCCGGCGATGTAGGCCATCTTCTTGGCCGGCTTCTTGGGGAAGAGGGCGAAAAGCTGCTTGGTGGGGATCCCCCCGACGGTCGACACGCGACGCAGAGTGGCCGTCTCGCCCTGGTCCGGGAAGTCCCTGCGCAGGAAGTGGATCGCCTTCCAGTGGTCATCACTCATCTCGATCCCGATCTGGCCGGCGAGCACCTTGCCCAGGTCCTCGGTCCATTCGTCGTACTCCGTCATGAATCCCTCGTCGTTGACGTGAATGTCATGACCGTCGATCGTCGTGGTCGGCATGTCATACCTCCTGCTTCTCGTTGGTCTTGGGAAGGACCTTCCCGGCCATCGACATGTGCGCCGGCAGCGGCACGGGGCGTCCCGGGAGCAGGACGTTCCAATAGATCCAGCGGAAGGCAAGCTTCCCGAGGTGGTTGGCGCGGGTCTCCTTGAGGAGGTCCATCGGCCCGATCACGGGCAGCGGGTACTTCCCGGGAAGGGGTTCGGTGTCGTAGTTGAAGTCGATCAGCAGCGCCTTGTCGTCACCCGACTCCACGAAGCAGTTCGCGTGCCCGTCGAAGGAGCCGGTCATGGGCCGGCCGCTGATGTGCTCGAGGAAGTTGCCGACGAAGATCTCGACCGCGAAGTGGGCCACCGACCCCGCCTTGGAGGCAGGGATGTCGCCGGCGTCGCCGACGGCGAAGATGTTGTCGTAGCTCCTCGACAGCAGGGTGTGCCGGTCCACCGGCACGTAGTTGAGCTCGTCACCGAGACCGGACCGGGCCACGAAGTCCGCGCCCATGTTCAGCGGCACGGTCACGAGCAGGTCGAAGGGGATCTCGCGCTCGTCGTAGGAGACGAGCATCTTCTGCTCGTTGTCGATCCGCTCGACCATGAAGTCGGTCTCGACGTGCACCTTGCGCTCGTCCAGCATGCCGCCCAGGTGCGCGGATGCCACCGGCTTGGTGAACGCCCCGTCGAGCGGGGTCACGTAGACCAGCTCAGCGCGGTCGCGGAGGCCGCGAGCCCGCAGCCAGGCCTCGACGAGGAAGGTGAACTCCAGTGGCGCCACCGGGCACTTGATCGGCATCTCGGTGATGTGCACGACGAGCCGGCCGCCCTCGAACCGCGTCAGGGCCTCGGCGAGCGCCTCGGCACCGTCGAGGGTGTAGAAGTCGAAGATGCTGCGCCGCCACTCCGGGCCGAGCATCCCGGGCGTCTGGTCGGGTCTCGGGGTCGTCCCGGTGGCGATCACGAGCTGGTCGTACTCCAGCCGTCGTCCGTCCTCGAGGAGCACGACATCCTCGTCCGGCTCGACCTGCTCGACGGCGCCGACGACGAACTCCACACCGTCGGGCAGGAAAGCGTGCCGCGATCGGACGACCTGGTCCCGGCGGTAGCCACCGAACGGGACGAAGAGGTAGCCGGGCTGGTAGTGGTGTTCGTCGTCGCGATCGACCACCGTAACGGCCCACTCGGCGCGATCCAGCTGGTGCCGCAGCTTGTTGGCGATGATTGTCCCAGCGGTTCCGCCGCCGAGGATGACAAGGCGCTTCATGCTCACTCTCCTGTGTCGCTTCTGTCTTCGACGCTATCGGCGTGGATGGGTGCTCAGCAGTGGCCAAGGTCCTTGGTCACCGGGACCAATGCGCAGCTCGCCGACGATTCGACGACCCGGGCAGGGAGAGCAGTCACTCCGGCTCGGTCGTCCCCACGAACCGGCCGTGCCACGAGTGGAACCAGACCGCGCCGCTGGTGCCGTGCACCGACAACATGCCGCTCACCCGGTCACCCATGAGGGTGTGCAGTGTGTAGTAGCCCGGGAACGCCTCCGGCTCAGCGGCGCGCTCACCCGGCCTGTGGGTGCCCAGCCACTCGTCGGCGACGCTGAGCGCCTCCTCCGGGGCCAGTGTCGCTGCTGCGACGCGACCACGATGCAGGCCGTACGCCGTGTTCCACATCATCGCCGGGCCGAACTCGAGCTGGACGGCACCCGAGCTCGGGTCGACGAGCACCTCGGTGGCCAGGTCCCCGGACGGGTCGGCCAGCTCGACGTAGAACCCGTTGTCGAACTCCATGACTTCTCCGCTGCGCAGGTCCCATTGCTCCCCGAACCTGTCAGCGGCACGGCGCACAGCGCTCACGTCCGCGAGCGGTCCGTCACCTGAGGTCGTCATGCCGCGGCCCGGCATGCCGCCGGGTCCGATCTGACCCGAGACCCAGGCGACCGAGGCAATCAGCAACCCCGCGGCAACGATGAGGACTGCCAGCGGCACCCAGCGGGGTCGTGGCGACCTCACGAGGGTCTCGAGCCAGGCCCGGCGAGATGGTCGCGGGTTTCAAGAAAGGTCTCGGTGTCGATCTCGCCCGAGGCATAGCGACGCTCCAAGATCTCGAGCGGCGTCTCGCGGTGGACGGCGCCGGAGTCGGTGCCGGTCCGATGTCTCTCGGGCTGGGCGAACTGAACGACCGCCCAGACGATCAGG
Organism: Nocardioides sp.; assembly: GCF_031422975.1. GTDB lineage: Bacteria > Actinomycetota > Actinomycetes > Propionibacteriales > Nocardioidaceae > Nocardioides. Next base: position 4,532 of record NZ_JANPEO010000116.1, read on the forward strand.
CCCACGAGGATGATCCAGAACAGTGGCATGAACATCATCACGCCCCAGCCCCAGCCGTTGCCTCCGTACATCATCGTTGCCGCCTCCTGCGCCTTGTCGGTAGCACCACGCTGACGGCTGGTGTCGCAGCGCACCACAGGCGAAGGTCCCGGTCTGAGGGGCCGAGTGCCGAACAGGTCTTGATCTGGCAGGCAGATGAACTCGGCCCCGGACCCAGAGGATTCCTCGGGTCGGGGGCCGGCTCGTGCGGTGGGCGATACTGGGTTCGAATATCGCTCGAGACCATCGTTCACGAAACTGATACCGGCAGCCATTTGCGCCCTGACCTGCGCAAATGCTCTTCACTCCGCTATGTAAGCATGGACGCGATCGGGCAGCGTCAGCCATCGTCAGAGGATTGGGTGTGACCCTGGTCAGGTCATCGTCAGGTTGGTGAACCGATCATGAGCGACATGACCAATACACACACGCTCCCGGCCACCGGCCGACAGATGCTGAACAAGGTCCCGGAAGTCACCGTGTTCTTCTGGGTCATCAAGATCCTCTGCACGACGGTCGGTGAGAGCTTCGCCGACT
>NZ_JANPEO010000117.1:0-4779 GCF_031422975.1 Nocardioides sp.
CGACGACGAGCAGCGCTGTCCCGTCCACGTCACCGACCTGGCCGCTGCGCTGGTCGAGCTCGCCGGCAACGACCTGCAGGGGGTGCTGCACGTGGCCGGGGCCCAGGCGACGAGCAGGCTGGAGCTCGGTCGCCTCATCGCGCGCCGCGACGGGCTGGACCCCGCGTCGCTGAGGGGCACGAGCAGGGCCGCCGCGCGGGTGCCGGGGCCCATCGACGTACGCCTCGACTCGACCAGGGCCTCCCAGGTGCTGAACACTCGGCTGCGCGGGGCGGAGGAGTTCCTGTGAGGACCCGCGGGATCGCCTGGGCGATCGCCGCCCTCACCGTCGTCCAGCTCGCCGTCGGCGCCTTCAGCGGCCTGCAGCAGTACGACGGCAAGGGCTTCGGCTACCGCCTGCTCTCCTATCCCGCGCTGATGGCGGTCCCGCCGCTGGTGTGGTGGTGGACGCACCGCGGCAAGCAGATGCGCTGGGGCGCGGTCGCGTTGATCTGGTCGCCGTTCCTGCTCGACGTCACCGGCAACACGCTCGACCTCTTCGACGCCGTCGTGTGGTGGGACGACCTGATGCACTTCGTCAGCTGGGGGCTGCTGTGCGGCGGTCTCGGCCTGCTCCTGGTCCCGCACCTGAGGCCGGCCTGGCTGCAGGTCCTGCTGATCACGGGGCTGGGCGCGCTCCTCGCGATCGGCTGGGAGCTGGGGGAGTGGTGGACCTTCATCCGCCGTGGCGTCGAGCTCGACGGGGCCTACCAGGACACGCTCGGTGACGAGGCGCTCGGCACAGTGGGCGCGCTGCTCGCCGGTCTGGCGCTCGCGTGCCGGGGGCGGCGGACGCCATGACCCTCCATCTCGTCCGGCACGGCCGGCCCGTCATCGAGCCGGACCGGCCGGCCGCCGAGTGGGAGCTCGATCCGGCCGGCTTCGTCGAGGTGTGGGCGCTGCGGGACCGGCTGCCGAGTCGCGCGGCGTGGTTCTGCTCACCCGAGCCCAAGGCGCAGCAGACCGCCCAGCTGCTCACCGACAGCGACGTCGGGATCATCGACGAGCTGCGCGAGCAGGAGCGGGCGACCGGGCTGCTCGACGACTTCCACGACCGCGTGGCCGCCGCCTTCGCGCAGCCGGACCGGCCCGCTGCGCCGGGCTGGGAGCCCCTCAGCACGACCCGTGCGCGACTCGTCCCCGCCGTACGCCGCATCCTCGACGTGCACGGCGGCCTCAGCGGTGACATGGACGTCGTCCTGGTCGGTCACGGGACCGCCTGGACGCTGCTCGTGGCCGACCTGACCGACCACGAACCCGATCTCGTGAGGTGGAGGTCACTCGGCATGCCCGACGTGATCACGGTGCCGACCCGCCTACGATGAACCCATGAGCGCGCCCGACACGACCACCGAGACCGCCCAGCCGGTCGGGGAGCCGCGCAACTGGTGGCACCGCAGCCACCCGACGTTCGCCGCACTCACCGGCTTCTTCTCCGGGATGCTCTTCGTGACGGCGCTCCCGGGCGCGTTCGCAGCGATCCTCCGGGCAGTGTTCTCCACCGAGACCGCCGAGGAGCTGTTCCCCTTCGTGCTCTTCGGTCTGGCGCTGCCGATCTTCCTGCTCGTGAAGCGCAAGACCCGCCGCTTCGCGGTCTTCATGGTGATCGGGATGGCCATCACGGCCCTCGTCGTCCTGGGCGTGGCCTCGCTGGTCGTCTACTTCATGGTCCAGTACGACGCCAGCTGAGTTCGCCGTTTCCGAGGGCCGGGTGGGAGGATCGCGGAGCGATGTCCCACGAACCCATCAAGACCCTGCCCCTCGTCTTCGACGAACCGCGCGGCCGCAAGAAGCCGCCGCGTCACCTCGCTGACCTCGACGAAGCCGGGCGCAAGGACCTGCTGACCGAGATGGGGCTGCCGGGCTTCCGGGCCAAGCAGCTCTCCACCCACTACTTCGGCCGCCTCGTCGACGACCCCGCCGAGATGACGGACCTGCCCGCCGGGCAGCGCGCCGAGCTCGTCAGTGCCCTGCTGCCGCACCTGATGACGCCGCTGCGCACCCTGGAGGCCGACAAGGGCACGACCCGCAAGACGCTGTGGAAGCTCTTCGACGGCGCGCTCGTCGAGTCCGTGCTGATGCGCTACCCGGACCGCGCGACGGTCTGCGTCTCCAGCCAGGCCGGCTGCGGCATGGCCTGCCCGTTCTGCGCAACCGGACAAGGTGGCCTGCAGCGCAACATGTCGACCGCCGAGATCGTCGAGCAGGTCGTCGCCGGTGCGCGCTCCATGGCCCGCGGCGAGGTTGCCGGCGGCCCGGGGCGGGTGTCCAACGTCGTGTTCATGGGGATGGGCGAGCCGCTGGCCAACTACAAGGCGGTCATCGGCGCCGTACGCCGCCTCGTCGACCCGTCTCCGGCCGGACTGGGCATGAGCGCACGCGGCATCACCGTCTCCACCGTCGGCCTCGTGCCGCGGATCAACCAGCTCACCGAGGAGGGCATCCCGGTGACCCTCGCGCTGAGCCTGCACGCTCCCGACGACGAGCTCCGCAACGAGCTGGTGCCGATCAACACCCGCTACTCGGTCGCCGAGACCGTCGACGCGGCGTGGAACTACGCCGCGAAGACCAAGCGTCGGGTGTCGATCGAATACGCCATGATGCGCGGGATCAACGACCAGGCCTGGCGTGCCGACCTGCTCGGCGACGTCCTCAACTCGTACGGCGACTGGGGCTGGGTGCACGTCAACCTCATCCCGCTCAACCCCACGCCCGGCTCCAAGTGGACCGCCAGCGACCCGTTGGACGAGCGCGAGTTCGTGCGCCGTCTCGAGGCCAAGGGCATCTCCACGACCGTCCGCGACACGCGCGGCCGCGAGATCGACGGGGCCTGCGGGCAGCTCGCCGCGGCGGAGTAGCACCCCGTCGGACGGTGTTCACGTGTCGTCTGCACGGGCCACCCGCACTGTTGTGACCGCGCCGCCATGGTGCGGTCATGGCCACGTTGCGACGAACCGATCGACAAGCTGCCGTCTCCAACACGACCTTCTCCCGGTCCAACCTGATCCCGCTCCAGTCGCGGCGCACCGATCCCGATCGGCTGCGGGTGCTGGTCGTGACCGAGTCGTTCCTGCCACAGGTCAACGGCGTCACCAACTCCGTGCGCCGCGTGCTGGAGCACCTCGCGGCCGAGGGCCACGTCGCGGAGGTCTTCGCCCCGACCGGTCCGGCGTCGTATGCCGGCTTCCCCGTCACCATCGCCCGCGGTGCGAGCCTGCCGTTCTACCAGGACTTCCGGATCGGGCTCGAGACGCGTCGTCGGCTCCGCGCGGTGATGCTGCGCTTCCAGCCCGACGTCGTCCACATCGCGTCACCGGCCACGCTCGGCTACCAGGCTGCGAAGGCCGCTCGCGAGCTCGGCATCCCCACGGTGGCGATCTACCAGACCGACCTCGTCGGCTTCGCCGAGCGCTACGGCATCGCCGGTGGCACGGCCGCGATGTCCAGGCTGACGCGGATGATCCACGTCGCCGTCGACCGCACGCTCGCCCCCTCGACCGCATCCGTTCGACAGCTCGAGGAGATGCAGATCCCGGGGCTGGCTCGGTGGCCGCGTGGCGTCGACCTCGAGATGTTCGACCCGGGCTACCGCTCCGAACGCCTCCACCAGGAGCTCGCGCCGAACGGCGAGGCCCTCGTCGGCTACGTCGGACGGCTCGCACCCGAGAAGGAGCTCGAGCTGCTCGCCCATGTCGACCGGCTCGCCGGCGTGCGGCTCGTGATCGTGGGTGGCGGTCCGGAGGAGGCGCGACTGCGCGACCTGTTGCCCGGTGCCGCCTTCCTCGGCGTCCTCCACGGCGAGGAGCTGAGCCGGGCCTACGCCACGCTCGACGTGTTCGCGCACACCGGTCGCCACGAGACCTACTGCCAGTCCGCCCAGGAGGCGCTCGCCAGCGGGGTCCCGGTGGTCGCCCCGCGCGCCGGTGGTCCCATCGACGTCGTCGACGCCGGCGCGGGATACCTCTACCAGCCCGGCAACGGCACCGAGCTGGCGGCGTACGTCGTCCGGCTGGTCGACGACCCGCACCTCCGCGCGCAGGTCGCCGCCACCGCCCACCGCAGCGTCCAGGGGCGCTCGTGGCAGGCGGTCAACGACCGGCTCGTCGAGCACTACCGCGAGGTCTGCGGGAGCCGGCTCGAGCGTGCGGCGAAGCGTCGGGTGGGCTGAGGTCCTACGCCGCTCGCGACCTCCTCCGCGCTCTTTGTCAACTGGCGGCGGCCGACAGTCAGATCGGCCATTCACCTGTCGTGCGCCGCCAGTTCGTGGACGGGCCGCCGTGGGCCGCGTTGTGCGTCTGGTTGGTTGAGCGCCCCGTCGGTCGGCCCACGCCTTGTCCACCGTCATCGCGCCAGCAGCTCCACAGCCTCCTCGACCGTGTCGACGAGGTGGACGTGCGGCTCCATCGCGCGCCCCTGCGCCAGCGACCTGAGCAGCGGCCAGGCGGGCACCGTCGTCGTCCAGTGCTCCACCCCGACAAGCACCATGGGTGCGACCGACGACTCGTCGGCGTAGTAGTTCTCGCAGCCGTCCTGGAAGATCTCCTGCACCGTCCCACCGGCGCCGGGCAGGAACACGATCCCCGCGTCGCACACCTCGAGCAGGATCGCCTCGCGGGTGGCGTTGCGGACGTACTTCGCGATCGCCGTCGCGAACGGGTTCGGCGGCTCGTGGCCGTAGTGCCAGGTCGGGATGCCGAGCGAGTCGACGCCGGCGCGGGATACCTCTACCAGCCCGGCAAC
>NZ_JANPEO010000118.1:0-13401 GCF_031422975.1 Nocardioides sp.
GGCCTCGCCAAGATGAAGGGCCGCCTGATCCCGACGGTGCCCGGCACCGAGGCCGAGGCATTGGGCGCCCTCGCCCATGACGGACTCACCGCCCTCGACGCCGGCGGCGTGATCCTTGTCGGTGAACGCCTCGCCCAGAGCCATGGTGCCCTGACCGCAGCGCTCGAGCTCGCGAAGACCACCGGGGCTCGGTTGGCCTGGGTGCCTCGCCGGGCCGGGGACCGCGGAGCGGTCGAGGCCGGCTGCCTGCCGGGCCTGCTGCCCGGCGGTCGTCCCGCGGCTGACGCCGCGGCTCGCGTCGATGCCGCCACCGCCTGGGGCGTCGCCTCGCTGCCGGAGGCCGCTGGTCGCGACGGCAACGCGATCGTGGCCGCACTGCTCAAGGGCGACCTCGGTGGCCTGGTGATCGGCGGCGTCGACCCCGACGACACCAGCGACCCGGCCGCGACCCTGGCCGCGATCGAAGCCGCCCGGTTCGTGGTCAGTCTCGAGCAGCGACTGACCGACGTGGCCGCCCGCGCAGACGTCGTGCTGCCCGTCGCGCCGGTCGCCGACAAGGCTGGCACGTTCGTCACCTGGGAGGGTCGCCCGCGGCCCTTCGAGGCCGTGTTCAGCACCCCCGCCGCGCTGCCCGACCTGCGCATCCTGGCCGGCATCGCCGACGAGCTCGGCACGCCGCTCGGCTTCCGGACCGTCCAGGAGGTGCGCGCGGAGATGCAGTCCATGGGCCCGTGGGACGGCGTCCGCCCGGCGCTCGCGCTCGGCAAGGAACCCAGAGTGCCCAAGACCAGGGCCGGCGCGTTGGCGCTGTCGACCTGGAAGCAACTGCTCGACCTGGGCACGATGCAGGACGGCGACGCCAACCTCGCAGCCACGGCCCGCCCGGCCGTCGCACGCCTCAACCAGGCGGCGTACGACGCCCTGTTCGGCATGCACGAGGGCGTGGCGACCCTGGCCCTCACCGGTGACCGCGGCTCGGTCACGCTGCCCGTCGAGGTCGCCGACCTGCCCGACGGCGTCGTCTGGGTCCCGGCCAACTCGTTCGGCCGGGGCGTCCTCGCCGACCTGGCCTCGCCCGGCAGCTCCGTCACCGTCAAGGGAGCCAAGTGATGACCACTCAGATCCTCAGCCAGGCCGCCGACGACCTCTCGGCCTTCGGCCAGGACCCGTGGTGGCTGATCCTGATCAAGGCCGTGGTGATCTTCGTCGTCCTGGTCCTGCTGACGCTCTTCAACATCTGGTGGGAACGCCGGGTCGTGGCGCGGATGCAGCACCGCATCGGTCCCAACGTGAACGGCCCCTTCGGCCTGCTGCAGTCGCTGGCCGACGGCGTGAAGCTCGCGCTCAAGGAGGACATCATCCCCAAGGCCGCCGACAAGGTGGTCTTCCTGATCGCACCGGTGATCGCGGTGATCCCGGCCTTCGTGACGTTCTCGGTGATCCCGTTCGGCCCGGAGGTCGGGCTGCCGTTCACGGACCGCACCACCCCGCTGCAGCTCACCGACATGCCGGTGGCCGTGCTGTTCGTGATGGCGATCGCGTCGATCGGGATCTACGGCATCGTGTTGGGCGGATGGTCCAGCGGATCGACCTACAGCCTCCTCGGCGGCCTGCGCTCGAGCGCCCAGATGATCTCCTACGAGGTCGCCATGGGGCTCGCGCTCGTCGCGGTGTTCCTCTACTCCGGCTCGATGTCGACCTCGGAGATCGTGGCCGCCCAGAACCCCGGCCAGGAGTACTGGCTCGGCGTCATCCCGGTGCCCACGTGGTACGCCCTGATCCTGCTGCCCTCCTTCGTGATCTACGTGATCGCGATGATCGGCGAGACCAACCGCGCGCCCTTCGACCTGCCCGAGGCCGAGGGTGAGCTCGTCGGCGGGTTCCACACCGAGTACTCCAGCCTGAAGTTCGCGCTGTTCTTCCTCGCCGAGTACATCAACATGGCGACCGTGTCCGCGCTCGCGACCACGCTCTTCCTCGGGGGCTGGCACGCGCCCTGGCCGATCATCCAGCTGTGGGAGGGCGCCGACTCCGGCTACTGGCCGCTGCTGTGGTTCTTCGGCAAGATGCTCGTGTTCATCTTCATGTTCATCTGGCTGCGCGGCTCGCTGCCGCGACTGCGCTACGACCAGTTCATGGCGTTCGGCTGGAAGCGGCTGATCCCGATCTCGCTGGTCTGGATCGTGGCCGTCGCGACGATCCGCGTCATCACCCTCGACGGTGGCGTCGACCGCTCCTACCTGTTGGCGGCAGCCGGCGTGTTCCTGGCCATGTTCATCGTGATGTTCTTCATCGGTGACAGCGCCAGCGAGGACGAGGACACCACGCTCGCCGACGACGCCGAGTTCGATGCCTTCGCCGGCGGCTTCCCCACCCCGCCCATGCCGGCCGGGGGTGCCGTCCGCGGCGCCGCCCTGCCGCTGACGTTCGCCGATCGACGTCCCACCGTGACAGGCAGCGCCACCGCCAGCAGGCCTGAGGAGAAGTGATGGCTGAGCCCAAGAGCCTCAAGGAGCAGTTCTGGGACCCGGTTGCCGGGTTCGGGGTCACGTTCCGAACGATGTTCAAGAAGGTCGTGACCGAGCAGTACCCCTTCGAGAAGATGCCGACCGCGCCACGGTTCCACGGCCGTCACCAGCTCAACCGCTGGCCCGACGGGCTGGAGAAGTGCATCGGCTGCGAGCTCTGCGCGTGGGCCTGCCCGGCGGACGCCATCTACGTCGAGGGCGGCTCCAACACCGAGGACGAGCGGTTCAGCCCCGGCGAGCGATACGGCCGGGTCTACCAGATCAACTACCTGCGCTGCATCCTGTGCGGCCTGTGCATCGAGGCCTGCCCGACGCGGGCGCTGACGATGACCAACGAGTACGAGCTCGCCGACAACAACCGTGCCGACCTGATCTACGAGAAGTCCGACCTCCTCGCGCCCCTGCTGCCCGGCATGGAGCAGCCGCCGCACCCGATGCGGCTCGGCGACGACGAGGGCGACTACTACCGCGGCACCTACGCCGCGCCCGCACCGAGCGAGAGGGGTTCGAAGTGATCACCCCCGTCGACTGCTCACGTCGCCCCGCTCCGAACGGGGGCCACCAATGACCTTCTGGATCCTCGCTCCCATCATGGTGGCGGCCGCACTCGGCATCCTGTTCGTCCGCAAGGCCGTGCACGCCGCGCTGCTGCTGGCCGTCGTGATGATCAGCCTCGCCATCCTGTACGCCGTCCTGGAGGCGCCGTTCCTGTTCGCGGTGCAGATCATCGTCTACACCGGCGCGATCTTGATGCTGTTCCTGTTCGTGCTGATGCTGGTGGGTGTCGACTCCTCCGACTCGGTCGTGGAGACGATCAAGGGCCAGCGCGCGCTGGCCACCATCTTCGGCCTGATCCTGGGCGCCGTCCTCGTCACCGGGCTCTCGCAGGTCACGCTCGGCACCGCAGTCGGCCTCGAGGAGGCCAACACCGGCGGCAACATCGAGCAGCTCGCCAACATCTTGTTCTCCCGTTACGTCTTCGCCTTCGAGGCCACCAGCGCCCTGCTGATCACGGCCGCGATCGGCGCGATGGTGCTCGCCCACCGCGAGCGCCTCACGCCCAAGCAGACGCAGGCCTCGCTCGCCGCGCAGCGGATGCGCGACTACGCCGAGCATGGCCTGCACCTCGGCCCGCTGCCCGCTCCCGGCGTCTATGCCCGGCACAACGCGGTCGACACCCCGGCTCTGCTGCCCGATGGCACGGCGTCGCCGTCCTCGGTCTCCCGGGTCCTGGTCGCCCGCGGCGTCATCCGCTCGGGCCCGGCCTTCGCCGACCACATCGACGAGGTGCAGCGCCAGCTCGGCCAGCACCCGGCCACGCAGGACGCCCCCGTCGAGGAGGACAACACGTGACGCACTACATCGTCTTGTCCGCGATCTTGTTCACCATCGGCTGCGTCGGGGTGCTGACACGTCGCAACGCCATCGTGGTGTTCATGTGCATCGAGCTGATGCTCAACGCCTCCAACCTCGCGCTCGTCACCTTTGCCAAGCAGCACGGCAACCTCGACGGCCAGATCGCGGCGTTCTTCGTCATGGTGGTCGCGGCCGCCGAGGTCGTGATCGGTCTGGCGATCATCATGACCATCTTCCGGACCCGGCGGTCCGCATCCGTCGACGACGCCAGTCTGCTGAAGTACTGAGGGGCCTGACGTGACACTTGACGTAATCCTGCTTGCCTCCTCGGAGGCTGCCGCCGACATCCCGGTGGTCCATCCGACCGCCGCTGACGGCGTCTTCTCCTGGCTGTGGCTGATCATCGCGCTGCCCCTCGCGGGCGCTGTCGTGCTGCTGGTCGGTGGGGCCGTGGCCCGGGGCTCCCTGAAGTCCAAGATGGACACGGGCGGCCACTGGATCGGGGCGGCGAGCGCCGTCGGCTCGTTCGTGCTGAGCCTGATCCTCTTCCTCTCCCTGCTGGGGCGTGGCGAGGAGGAGCGGCAGATCGGCCAGCACCTCTTCACCTGGTTCGAGGTCGGCGGCCTCAACGTCGGCATGGACCTCCTCTACGACCCGCTCTCCGCGCTGTTCCTGCTGCTGATCACCGGCGTCGGATCACTGATCCACGTCTACTCGATCGGCTACATGGAGCACGACGAGCGACGTCGCCGCTTCTTCGGCTACCTCAACCTCTTCGTGGCCGCGATGCTGGTGCTCGTCCTGGGCGCCAACTACCTCGTGGTCTTCCTCGGCTGGGAAGGCGTCGGCCTCGCGTCGTACCTCCTGATCGGCTTCTGGCAGCACAAGCACTCGGCCGCCGCCGCCGCGAAGAAGGCCTTCGTCATCAACCGCGTCGGTGACATCGGGCTCTCGCTGGCCATCGCCTTGATGTTCACCACGTTCGGCACCACCGACTTCGCGGCCATCAGTGAGCAGGCCGCAGGCGCCTCGCAGGTCACGCTCAACGCGCTCGGACTCCTGCTCCTGCTGGGCGCGTGCGGCAAGTCCGCCCAGTTCCCGCTGCAGGCCTGGCTGCTCGACGCGATGGAGGGCCCGACCCCGGTGTCGGCCCTGATCCACGCGGCGACCATGGTCACCGCCGGCGTCTACCTCGTCGTCCGGTCCAACTTCATCTATGAGCTCACCCCGGTCGCCCAGACGGTCGTGGTCATCATCGCCACCATCACGCTGCTGTGGGGTGCGATCCTCGGCTGCGCCAAGGACGACATCAAGAAGGCGCTCGCGGGCTCGACCATGAGCCAGATCGGTTACATGATGCTCGCCGCCGGGCTCGGCGTCGCGGGCTATCCGTTCGCGATCTTCCACCTCCTGACCCACGGCTTCTTCAAGGCCAACATGTTCCTCGGCGCCGGCTCGGTGATGCACGGCATGAACGACGACGTCGACATGCGCCACTACGGCAACCTGCGCGGCTACATGCCGGTCACGTTCCTGACCTTCGCCATGGGCTACCTCGCCATCATCGGCTTCCCCGGCTTCTCCGGTTTCTGGTCCAAGGACAAGATCATCGAGACCGCGTTGGCCGACAACTGGATCGTCGGTCTGTGTGCCCTCGCCGGCGCCGGCATCACCGGGTTCTACATGACGCGCCTGATGCTGATGACGTTCTTCGGCGACGACTCCCGCTGGGAGCCGGGCGTGCACCCGCACGAGTCGCCGCGGATGATGACCGTCCCGCTGATCGTGCTGGCCGCGCTGTCGGTGCTCGGTGGTGTGCTGCTGCTCGGTGACTTCGTCGTCGATTTCCTCGCCCCGGTGACGGGCGTCGCCCCGGCCCACGAGCCGCCGCTGCCCGCGATCGTGGTCACGCTGCTGGCCGTGGCCGTGGTGGCCGTCGGTGTCGCCGCCGCGTGGTTGCTGGTCGGCAAGCGCGAGATTCCGCGTGAGGCTCCGACCGACGTCTCCTTCGCGACCCGCGCCGCGCGCGCCGACCTGTACGGCGACGCGATCAACGAGGGCCTGGTGGTGACCCCCGGCAGGTCGCTGACAGCCGGTCTGACCTCCTTCGACCGCTTCGGTGTCGACGGGGTCATCGAGGGCGGCTCGGCCGGCGTCGGTGCCGTCTCCGGTCTCCTGCGCCGCGTCCAGAACGGCTTCGTGCGCTCCTATGCTCTCTCCCTGCTCGGCGGCGCGCTCCTCGTCGTCCTGGCCCTGCTGGCGGTGAACCTCTCATGAACGACCTTCCTGTTCTCTCGGTCCTGATCGCCATTCCCCTCCTGGGCGCGATCGTGACGCCCTTCCTCCCGGCCGCCACGGCCCGGCTGGCCGGGCTCGGCTTCGCCGGACTCGCGCTGGCCTGGATCGCGGTCGGCGCGCTGTCGTCGTACGACGTCGACGGCGGGATGCAGCTGAGCGAGACACATGCCTGGATCGAGGCGCTCGGCGTGCACTACGCCCTCGGCGTCGACGGCCTGGGGCTGCTGATGGTGCTGCTCACCGCGGTGCTGGTCCCGATCGTGCTGCTCGCGTCGTGGCACGAGCCCGACGACGAGGGCAACAGCGGCAGCCGGACGTTCGTCGCCTGGGTGCTCGCCCTCGAGGCGATGTCGCTGGCGGTCTTCACGGCCACCGACGTGTTCTTGTTCTACGTCGTCTTCGAGGCCACGCTGATCCCGGCCTACTTCCTGATCGGCGGCTTCGGCCGCTCCGGGCGCGGCCGCGCAGCCACCAAGTTCCTGATCTACCAGTTGGCCGGCGGCCTGATCATGCTGGGGTCGGTGATCGGGCTCTACGTCGTGTCCGCCAACACCGGCAAGCCGTCGTTCCTGCTCTCCGACCTGGCCGCGCTCGACATCGACCCGATCACCCAGCGCTGGCTCTTCATCGGCTTCTTCGTCGCGTTCGCGATCAAGGCGCCCATGTTCCCGGTCCACACCTGGCTGGCCGACACCACCGAGAAGGCCACCACCGGCACCTCGGTGCTCCTGGTCTGCGTGCTCGACAAGATCGGCACCTTCGGCATGCTGCGGTTCTGCCTCGGGCTGCTGCCTGACGCCTCGCAGTGGGCGACGCCGGTCGTCGTCGTGCTCGCGCTGATCTCGATCGTGTACGGCGCACTGGTGGCCATCGGCCAGGACGACCTCCTGCGTCTCATCGGTCTGACGTCGCTGTCCCACTTCGGCTTCATCGTGCTCGGCATCTTCGTCTTCAGCAGCCAGGGCATCGCCGGCTCGACCCTCTACATGGTCAACCACGGCATCGGCACCGCGGCGCTGTTCCTCGTCGCGGGCTACCTCGTCCGTCGTCGCGGCACCGCTTCGATCAGGGCGATGAGCGGCGGAGCCGAGAAGGTCGCTCCGGTGCTGGCCGGCACGCTGCTGATCGCCGGCCTGGCCGCCTGTGGTCTGCCCGGCCTCTCGCCGTTCGTCTCCGAGATGCTGGTCCTGATCGCGGCCTTCAACCACGCCTGGTGGGCCGGCGCGATCGCCGTGACCGCCATCGTGCTGGCCGCCGTCTACGTACTCTGGCTCTACCAGCGCACGATGACCGGCCCGGGCTCAGTCGTCGCCGGGGTCGACGTCATGCGTGACCTCGATGCCCGCGAGGTCGGCACGCTCGCGCCGCTGCTCCTCGCGCTCGTCCTGTTCGGCTTCTTCCCGATGCCCCTGCTCGACGTCATCAATCCGTTCGTCACCGACACCATGAGCAACGTCGGTGTCACCGACGACCCGCCGACCCTCACCGGGTCGGTCAGCTCGCAGGGAGGCCAACCGTGACCGACTTCGTGAAGCCCACGATCGACTACTTCGAGCTGTTCCCGATGCTGGTCGTCTTCGGTGTCGCCTGCCTGGGTGTGGTCGTCGAGGCGTTCGCGCCCCGCGCGGCCCGCTACGGCGCGCAGGTGCTGCTGGCCCTGGCCGGCCTCGTTGCCGCGCTCGTCAGTGTCGTGATGATCGCCCGTCAGAGCGAGGTCTACGGCGACGGCGCGGCGCGCGGCATCCTCGCGGTGGGTGGCACCATCGCGATCGACGGACCGACGCTGTTCCTGTGGGGCCTCATCCTCGTGCTCGCCGTGGCCGGGGTGATGCTCTTCGCCGAGCGGCACCTCGACGGCGGGGTGTCGGCGTTCGCCGGCCAGGCGGCCGCGCTGCCCGGCTCGGAGGCCGAGCGGGAGGCCTCGACCCAGGGTCTCGACCACACGGAGGTCTACCCCCTCCTCATGTTCGCCGTCTTCGGCATGCTGCTCTTCCCGGCCGCCAACGACCTGTTGACGATGTTCGTCGGCCTCGAGGTCTTGTCGCTGCCCCTCTACCTCCTGTGCGGCCTCGCTCGCCGCCGCCGCCTGCTGAGCCAGGAGGCCGCCCTCAAGTACTTCCTCCTCGGCGCCTTCTCCTCCGGCTTCTTCCTGTACGGCGTCGCGCTGGTCTACGGCTACGCCGGATCGATGGACTTCTCGGACATCAACGAGTCGGTCCGCAACGACGCCGGCAACTCCGCGCTGCTGCTGATCGGCATGGGCCTGCTGACGGTCGGCCTGCTGTTCAAGGTGGGTGCCGCGCCGTTCCAGGCCTGGACCCCGGACGTCTACCAGGGCGCCCCGACGCCGGTCACGGCCTTCATGGCGGCCGGCACCAAGGTGGCCGCCTTCGGCGCGATCCTGCGCCTGTTCTATGTCGCCTTCGGCGCCGACCGCTGGTCGTGGCAGCCGATGATGTGGATCATCGCGATCCTGACCATGCTCGTGGGCGCACTGCTGGCCATCACCCAGACCGACATCAAGCGACTGCTCGCCTACTCCTCGGTGGCCCACACCGGCTTCATCCTGACCGGCGTCCTCGGCGTGCAGGCCACCTCGGACCTGGCGCCCGGGGAGGTGAGCGCCCTGCAGGCGGTGCTGTTCTACCTCGCGACGTACGGCTTCGCCACGCTCGGTGCCTTCGCCGTCGTGAGCCTGGTCCGCGACTCGGCGGGGGAGGTCACCGCGCTGAATCGTTGGGCCGGTCTCGGCAAGGAGTCGCCGGTCGTCGCCGGGGTCTTCGCGTTCCTGCTGCTGGCGATGGCCGGCATCCCGCTCACCTCCGGCTTCGTGGGCAAGCTGGCCGTGTTCTCGGTGGCGCTCGCTGCCGGCGCCTGGCCGGTCGTCGTGGTGGCGGTCGCAGCCAGCATCATCGCCGCGTTCCTCTACATCCGGGTGATCAAGGCGATGTACTTCGACGAGCCGGTCGGGGACGGTCCGAGCGTCGCCTACCCCTCCGTGCTGACCGCGACGACGATCGCCTTCGCGGCGGCGGCCACGCTGATGCTCGGCGTGTTGCCGGGCCCGTTGCTGGATCTCGCGGGGCTTGCGGGACAATTCCTCAGGTGACCACCCAGTCAAGCTCGTCTCTGGCGCTCCCTGTCGACGATGCGGACCTCGCGCAGCGTCTCGCCGAGCGCCTGGTCAAGGTCGAGGAGATGCTGGCCGGCTACTGCGTCGGCCGCACCGACTACGTCTCCAAGGCTGCCGCGCACCTGATGGCGGCCGGCGGCAAGAGGTTCCGTCCGCTGCTGGTGCTGCTCGCGGCAGAGACCGGACCCACCCCCGCCACCGACGAGGTGCTCACCGCGGCCTGCGTGGTGGAACTGACCCATGTCGCATCGCTCTACCACGACGACGTGATGGACGAGGCCGTCCTGCGCCGGGGCGCTGACACGGCCAACGCCCGCTGGGACAACCACGTGGCGATCCTGACCGGCGACTTCCTCTTCGGACGCTCCTCCGAGCTCACAGCCGACCTCGGACCCGACGCGGTCCGCATCCAGGCCAGGACCTTCAACCGCCTCGTCGAGGGCCAGATCCTGGAGACCGTCGCGCCGGCGCCCGGTGACGACCCGCTGGCGCACTACCTCGAGGTCGTGGCCGGCAAGACCGGATCGTTGATCGCCACCTCGGCCCGCTACGGCGCGATGTTCGGCGGGTCCTCGCCCGAGGTGGTCGAGGCGCTGCGGGCGTACGGCGAGATCGTCGGCTCCGCCTTCCAGCTCTCCGACGACATCCTCGACGTCGCCTCCGAGTCCGACGAGTCCGGCAAGACCCCTGGCACCGACCTGCGGGAGGGCGTGCCCACGCTGCCGGTGCTGATGGCTCGTGCCTCCACCGACCCCGCCGATGCGCGCCTGCTGGAGCTGCTCGACCGCGACCTCACCGACGACGGGCTGCACGCCGAGGCGCTCGACCTGCTCCGCAAGCACCCCGCGCTGGACCAGGCCCGCGCCTACGTCCTCGCGCAGACCAACTCGGCCAAGGCGCTGCTCGGTGTCCTGGAGCCCGGCTCGGTCCGGACCGCCCTCGAGGCCTTCGCCGACGTCGTCGCGACGCGGTCCACCTAGGCCAGACCCTCCCGGATATCCATGGGCGCGATGGCTCGAGATCCGGTGCGATCCGAGCCATCCCGCCCATGGATATCGGGCAGTCAGCAGGCGGAGGCGACCGTCACCAGCCGCAGCTGGCGCCGGCGGTGGTTGATCGTCTCGACGGTGAAGATCACCAGCGCGACCCACACCAGACCGAAGCCGAACCAGCGGCCCACGGGCATGTCCTCGTGGAAGAGCAGCACGCCGAGGGCGAACTGGATGATCGGCGCGAGGTACTGCAACAACCCGAGCGCGACCAGCGGCACCCGGATGGCCGCAGCCCCGAACAGCATGAGCGGGATCGCGGTCACGATCCCCGTGGTGGTGAACAACCAGGCATGACCGACGCCGTGGCTGCCGAAGTTGGACGTCCCCGTCGCGACCAGCCACGCGACGTATGACACGGCGATCGGTGCCAGGACCAGGGTCTCGATCGTCAGGCTCTCGACCGGCCCGACGCCCGCCTGCTTCTTGGCCAGCCCGTAGGTGCCGAACGAGAACGCGAGCACGATCGCCACCCACGGTGGTTGTCCGTAGTCGATCGTGAGCACGAGCACCGCGACGAAGGCGATCCCCAGGGCGATCCACTGGAGCCGGCGCAACTGCTCGCCGAGCACGAAGACGCCCATCATCACCGTGACCAGCGGGTTGATGAAGTAGCCGAGCGACGCCTCGACGACGCGTTCGTTGTTGACGCCATAGATGTAGGTCGCCCAGTTGACCGAGATCACCACGGCCGCCACCGTCAGCAGGACCAGCGACCGACGATCGCGCAGGGCAGCCAGGACCGCAGGCGTACGCCGCAGGGCGAGCACCAGCACGCCCATGGTCAGCGCCGACCACACGATCCGGTGCGCGAGGATCTCCACGGCGCCGGCGGGCTCGAGGTGCGGCCAGTACAGCGGGAACAGTCCCCACAGCGCGTAGGCGGCCGTGCCGTACATCAATCCCTTGCGAGTCTCTGGCACGACGCGAGTGTAGTGACGCCATGACTTACGATTCCCACGGCCCGGCTTCACGGGAGCCGAGTGACAACACGCAATCGATTCACACGTCCCAAGGGGGAACCATGCGGATCATCCGCACCGTCATCGCCGGCCTGCTGGCCGCACTGCTGGGCCTGAGCGCCTTCGCCGCCGCCCCGGTCCAGGCAGACCAGGCCCTGCCCAAGCGCACCATCACCGAGGAACCGCCCGGTGACCACCAGATCAACTTCAACACCTTCAAGCTCAAGGGCTCCGTCCTCGAGCTCCAGGCCGACGGCGTGACCTATCTGGCGTACGCCGCCCAGAAGGTGCAGCTCCAGAAGAAGTCGTGCCCCCAGCAGAGCTGCCACTGGAAGACCGTGGACCAGGTCACGACGGACGCGGCCGGGAAGTACAAGACGAAGATCTTCGCTCCCCGCACGGGCCGCTGGAAGTGGCGCGTCAAGGTCAAGGCCTCCAACGGCTACGCCACCACCAAGGGCGAGATCTGGACGCTGTTCTTCAGCTGACGCGCGGTGACACCTGGGTCACACGACGGTCCAGGTGTCACCGGCGCTGATCAGCGCCGCCAGACGCGTGGACGGGTCGCCCGTGGCCGCGTCCTGGGCGGTGGTGATCTGGGCGCGGGCCTGGTCGTCGTACGTCGGCCGCTCGACCTGGCGGAAGATGCCGATCGGCGACTGGTTGAGATAGCCGGAGTCGGTCAGGCGCGAGATCGCGAACGCGGTGGACGGGTCGGCGTTGTGGGCGTCGTGGACCAGGATCTCGGCGTCGTCGACCTCGGCCACCTTGACGATCTTCACGCCGCCCGAGACCCGGTCGCGGATCAACGCCTTGGTGCCGCGCCCGTCCTCGTCGAGCGCGCCGAAGCGGATCTGCTCGCCGTCGACCAGCGGGATGATCGCGTCGGCCTTGGTGTCGGGGGACTTGATGGCGTCGAAGGCGCCGTCGTTGAAGATCGGGCAGTTCTGGTAGATCTCGACGAACGACGTGCCCCGGTGGGCGGCGGCCGCGGACAGCACCTTGGTGAGGTGCGAGCGGTCGGAGTCGATCGTGCGGGCCACGAACGACGCCTCCGCGCCCAGGGCCAACGAGACCGGGTTGAAGGGGTGGTCCACCGATCCCATCGGGGTCGACTTGGTGACCTTGCCGGGCTCGGAGGTGGGGGAGTACTGCCCCTTGGTCAGGCCGTAGATCCGGTTGTTGAACAGCAGGATCGTCATGTTGACGTTGCGGCGCAGGGCGTGGATCAGGTGGTTTCCGCCGATCGAGAGCGCGTCGCCGTCGCCGGTGACGACCCAGACCGAGAGGTCCGCGCGAGCGGTGGCGATGCCGGTGGCGATCGAGGGGGCGCGCCCGTGGATGGAGTGCATGCCGTAGGTGTCGAGGTAGTAGGGGAACCGCGACGAGCAGCCGATCCCGGAGACGAAGACGATGTTCTCGCGGCGCAGGCCCAGCTCGGGCAGGAAGTTCTGGACGGCCTTGAGCACGGCGTAGTCCCCGCAGCCGGGGCACCAGCGCACTTCCTGGTCGGAGGTGAACTCCTTGCCGGTCTGCGGCGGTGCGCCCTCGAGGACGGTGGGGACGCCCTCCACGCCGGAGTGGAGGCCCGGCAGGCCAAGGTCCGTGCTCATGCGATCTCCTCCCTGTCAGTGGTCGCGGTGGCGGGGGTCAGGTCGACCTCGATGCCTTCGGCGTCGGCCACGAGCCCGCCGATCACGTCGGCGAGCACGGCTGCCTTGAGCGGCAGGCCGCGCACCTCGTTGTAGCCCACGACGTCGACAAGGAACTTGGCGCGCAGCAGCAGCGAGAGCTGGCCGAGGTTCATCTCGGGCACGAGCACCTTGTCGTAGGACTTGAGGATGTCGCCGAGGTCGTTGGGCAACGGGTTGAGATGACGCAGGTGCGCCTGGGCGACGCTGTAGCCGGCCTTGCGCACCCGGCGTACGCCGGCGCCGATCGGGCCGTAGGTCGAGCCCCAGCCGAGCACCAGGACGCGCGCCTGGCCGTCGGGGTCGTCGACCGCGAGCGCGGGCAGCGAGTCCGCGATCCGGTCGACCTTGGCCTGCCGGGTGCGGACCATGAAGTCGTGGTTG
>NZ_JANPEO010000119.1:0-2290 GCF_031422975.1 Nocardioides sp.
GCTCGCCCCACGCATTCTTCACCTCGGCGCCGATGCCCGCCACGGCCGCGTTTGCGATCATCGCCGCTGACAGCTCGTCGGCCAGGCGCACCATCTCGTTGCGTTCGTTCGTCCAGTCGGCCGCACGCATCATTCGAGCCAACAGAGAGGCCGCCGTGTAGGCGACGTGGTCAGCCGGGTCTCGCCGCGCGGGCAAGTAGTGGACTTCGAGTGCTGCGCGATCGTGGCGGGACATGTCAGACCGCTGGGTTGGCTCACCATTGGGGCCAGACTGAGTTACGTACTCGATCGTCTCGTCCACGTACCCGTCGACGTCGAGAGAAGCGGTAAGCCGGACCCGGATGCGCGGCGGCCCTTCGGTGGTCTCCAGGGCCATGTGCGCGAAGAAGGGTGGTATCGAGGGGTGGTCGCCGTCCTCGTCGGCGGCCTCCTCGAATTCGATGTTGAATCGCCCTGGGTTGGTTGGAGTCTCCATCGTTTGGAAACGAGGATGGACTCATGCCGAAGGACACCACCCCGGGAAAGCCGACGACGCGTCGCTACAGCCCGGATGAGAAGGCCGCCGCGGTGCGGATGGTCAGGACGCTGCGAGCAGAGCTGGGAACTGAACACGGCACGATCCAGCGCGTCGCCCAGCAGTTGGGCTATGGCACCGAGTCGGTGCGGTCCTGGGTACGACAGGCCGACATCGACGAGGGCCACGTGCCGGGTGTGAGCACCAGCGATGCGGCGCGGATGAAGGCGCTCGAGCAGGAGAACCGTGAGCTGAAGAGGGCCAACGAGATCCTGAAGCGGGCAGCAAGTTTCTTCGGGGCGGAGCGCGACCGCCAGCACAAGAAGTAGCCGCGGTCATCGACGCCAACCGCGACGACGTCGTCGCGGGACGGCGGCTGGGGGTCGAGCTCATCTGCAGCGTGCTGCAGGTGGCCCCGAGCAGCTACTACGAGGCCAAGAACCGCCTGCCGTCGGCGCGTGCCCGACGCGATGAGGTCCTTGGCCCGGTCGTGCGGCAGCTGTGGGAGGACAACTACCGGGTCTACGGCGCCCGGAAGATCTGGAAGTCAGCCCAGCGAGCCGGCCACGACATCGGCCGGGACCAGATCGCCCGACTCATGCGCGCCGCCGGTATCGAGGGTGTGCGGCGCACCAAGCGGGTCCGGACCACCAAACCCGACCCGGACATGCCGCGCCACCCAGACCTGGTGGGCCGCGACTTCACCGCCACGGCGCCGAACCAACTGTGGGTCACCGACCTGACCTACGTCCCGACCTGGGCCGGCGTCGCCTACGTCTGCTTCATCATCGACGCCTACTCACGCACGATCGTGGGCTGGCGGGTCGCCTCCCACATGCGGACAACGATGGTCCTCGACGCCATCGAGATGGCCCGCTGGTCACGCGGCACCCAGCTCGCCGGCCTGCGCTGCCACAGCGACGCCGGATCGCAATTCACCTCGATTCGCTACGGCGAGCGCCTGGCCGAGATCGGTGCAGTCCCCTCGATTGGCACCGTCGGCGACTCGTACGACAACGCGCTCGCCGAGACCGTCAACGGCTACTACAAGGCCGAGCTCATCCGCGGACCCGCACGCGAAGGCCGACCGTGGAAGACAGTCGAGGACGTCGAGCTCGCCACCCTGAGCTGGGTCCACTGGCACAACAACGACCGCCTGCACGGCTACCTGGCCGACGTCCCACCAGCAGAGTTCGAGCAGTCGTTCTACGCTACGAAACGGACCGACCAATCCCTGGTCGGAATCCAATAGCCCGAGCCTCCATCAGACCCAGGGCGATTCAGTGGCGCCCGGATCTCACCGCTGAGAGTGCCAAGGACTGGAGGGCGGCGGCCGTTGACATAGCGGCTCGAACACTCTGCGAGGCTGACGTCCAGGCTGTCACTCTGATGCACAGCGGACTCGAGCACGCCGCCGTCACCGGGCAGTTGCTGGCTGCAGGCCGGGTATTTCTTCCCCACACCGTGGCTCGCACTGCGAGCGAACATCTTCTGCGAGCTCAGCACCTAGTTGATCCGACGGCGACGCCTGAAGAGCGGCGCAGGCGGCGGCTGAACGAGTGGGCTTATGCCGCCGTCGAATCGGACTATCGACGTCAGGGCCTTATCTCGAGCGTCTTGAAGACCGCTGATTGGGTTGATCCTGAGGAGCCGCTCGACCTGGGCAAGTCGAAGAAGGAACTCTTCGCTGAGATCTCGGAGCGAGCGAAGGCAATTGGGGAGGAACTCTCTGTCACCGGGAAGCACGCCAAGCTTCCCCGCGTAGCCGGCACAGAC
>NZ_JANPEO010000120.1:0-2450 GCF_031422975.1 Nocardioides sp.
CGGTGGCCTGGATCGACGCGCAGATCACGCCGTACGCCGCCAAGGTCGGCCCCGCCCAACTCGACCGCCTCGTCACCGAAGCCATCCAGCGCCAGCACCCGGATGAGGCGGTCGACCCCGACGATCCGCACCCCGACTGCCCCGACAACCGACACGTCGCCATCGACGTCGACCACGTCGGCTTCGCAGGCACCACCCAGGTCAGTGCCGAGCTCGACCTGGCCGACGCGCTCGACCTCGACCATGTCCTGCGCGCCGGGGCCGCGGAGCTCAAGGCCCTCGGCTCGACCGAGTCTCTCGACGCGCGGCGGGCGTTGGCCCTCGGGCGCCTGGCCCGCCATCAGCTTGCGCTCGACCTCGCCACCGGGACCGGCCCGACGACCGAGACCGACCTGCCGCCGGCAAGGACTCTTGAGTTGCACCTGCACTTCAAGGCCGGACTCGCAAGCGGCCTCGAGATCGACCGGTTCGGGCGGATGGACGAGGGTCAACGCCTGTTGCTGCTGGAGACGATCCAGGCATGGTGCGGCGACTCCCACACCCGGATCGACCTCAAGCCCGTCATCGACCTCAACACCGAGATCCACGCGCCGGGCTACCAGCCGACGCCTCGGCAACGCGAGCAGGTTCAGCTCCGCGACGGCAGGCGAGTTCTAGGTAGTGATGCAACACCTTCTCTGAGGAGTTGCAATGAGGAAGTTCACCAAGCCCGATCTGCCGCGTGAGCACGAGCGCCGGTTCTGGCAGGGGGTCCGGGCCGGTCTTAGCGTCGATGAGGCGGCGGCGTCGGCCGGCGCGTCCTGGAGCTGGGGACGGAGAATCTTCGTCAGATTGGGTGGGGTGAACCCCACCCGGACCACCGATCCCCTCGGGCAGCGCTATCTGCGGTTCGAGGAACGCGAAGAGATCATGCGTCTTCAGGCCAGCGGCCTGGGCGTTCGTGCCATCGCTCGTGAGATTGGACGGCATCCCTCCACGGTGAGCCGAGAGCTCAAACGAGCCGTCGGGGTGCGTGGGTATCGAGCGGGAATGGCGCAAACGCATGCCGATCGAGGGCGTCGTGGGCCGCGGAACGCCAAGCTCGCGACCAACCTTCGGCTGCGACGAGAGGTCCAGGCCCGGCTCGAGCGGCACGACAGCCCCGAACAGATCGCTGGCAGACTCAAGATCGACTTCCCCGACGAACCGGAGATGTGGGTGTCGGCCGAAACGATCTACCAGTCGCTCTACATCCAGGCCCGCGGTGGGCTGAAACGCGAGCTCACCGCCTACCTGCGAACGGGCCGTTCGATGCGCAAGCCCCGCCGCACTCCAGGACACCGGCGCACCCGGATCCCGGACATGGTGATGATCAGCGAGCGACCCCCCGAGATCGAGGACCGGGCCGTCCCAGGTCACTGGGAAGGCGACCTGATCATGGGCTCGACAGCCTCAGGCAGCGCTGTCGGGACCTTGGTCGAGCGCACGACCGGTTTCGTGATGCTGCTGCACCTACCCGACGGCTACGGCACTCTCGCGGTCCAAGAAGCACTGGTCGCCAAGATGCTGACCCTGAATGAACAGCTGCGCCGCTCACTGACCTGGGACCAAGGCCTAGAGATGGCCAGCCACCGCGAGATCGCGGCCGCGACCGGCCTCAACATCTACTTCTGCGATCCACGCTCGCCCTGGCAACGCGGCACAAACGAGAACACAAACGGCCTGCTCCGCCAGCACCTACCCAAGGGCAAAGATCTGTCCTTCTACGGTCCGGGCATGTTGGACAACATCGCTGCCGAGCTCAACTCCAGACCGCGCAAACGCCACGGGTTCCGCACCCCTGCAGAGATGCTTGAGGAGATAATGGCCAAGACCGCTCACAACCAAGGTGTCGCGTGACTACCTAGATTCCGCCAGACCTGTGTCTTCCCCTGGTGTGGTCGCAACGCCAGACGCGGCGACCTCGACCACGTCATCGCCTACGACCACCAGCACCCCGACCGAGGTGGAACCACTGCGACCGACAACCTCGCTAGTTCTTAGTGCTACCGGTGCAAGCCACCGGACAGTCGGGCTTGCAGAAGGTGCCATCACGTCATGTCGCGGCGGGCTTGCCGCCCCGAACTGGCTTACGGTGGACCAAACGACGGGGATAGGAGTTGCTTGCGATGAGTGACAGGGAATTGGGATCAGGCCGGTCATGCTTCATTGTCGGGCCCATTGGGGACCGATTGGAGCCTACGGGTGCGCCAGGCAAACTTGCGTACGAGAACGCTATTCAAATGTGGGAAAACGTCTTCGAGCCTGCATGTGAAATGTTCGGACTTACTCCGGTTCGCGCAGATAAGATTTCAGAAGCTGGAGACATTCCGGAGCAGATTTTCACGTACCTCCGCGACGCAGACATCGTGATCGCCGACGTCACCGGGGGCAATGCGAACGTTATGTACGAACTGGGTCTCCGCCACACG
>NZ_JANPEO010000121.1:0-13424 GCF_031422975.1 Nocardioides sp.
CTGGCCACCCGGCTGCCCGACCTCGACGACGCGACCCGCGCCGAGGTGCTGCACACGGTGCGGCGCGTGGCCGACAAGCTGCTCCACGAGCCGACCGTGCGCGTGAAGGAGCTCGCCAACGAGCTGGGCGCCGTGTCGTACGCCGCGGCGCTGGCCGAGCTCTTCGCGCTCGACCCCGACGCCGTCGACGCGGTCACCCGCGCCGCCGTTGTCCCCGAGGAGGGTCGCCCATGAACCCCGGGACCAGCTCCCTCACCGCGACCCTGCGTGTCGGCACCCGCCGCTCCCTGCTCGCCACCACCCAGTCCGGCCACGTCGCCGACTTGATTCGCGAGCGACTGGGGCGTGAAGTGGAGCTTGTGCAGATCACCACCGAGGGCGACATCACCAGCGCTCCGCTCGCCACGCTCGGCGGGACCGGAGTCTTCGTCAGCGCGCTGCGCGACGCCCTCCTCCGGGGTGAGGTCGACGTCGCCGTGCACTCGCTCAAGGACCTTCCCACATCACCGGCCGAGGGCATCACCCTCGCCGCCGTACCCACCCGCGAGGATCCCCGCGACGTCGTCGTCGCCCGCGACGGCCTGACCCTGGGCGAGCTGCCCGCCGGCAGCCGCGTCGGCACCGGCTCGCCGCGCCGCGCCGCGCAGCTCGAGGCGCTCGGCCTCGGCGTCGAGGTCGTCGGCATCCGCGGCAACGTCGACACCCGCATCGGCAAGGTCAGGAGCGGTGAGTACGACGCCGTCCTCCTGGCCCGCGCCGGGCTGGCTCGCCTCGGTCGCGTCGCCGAGGCCACCGAGGTGCTCGACCCCCTCCAGATGCTCCCGGCCCCCGGGCAGGGCGCGCTGGCGATCGAGTGCCGCAGCGACGACGCCGACCTCGTTGCCGACCTCGCCCGCCTCGACGACCACGCCACCCGGGTGGCGGTCACGGCCGAACGCGCCGTACTCGCCACCCTCGAAGCCGGATGCTCGGCGCCCCTCGGCGCCCTGGCCGAGGTCGTCGAGGGCGACGACGGGGATGAGCTCTGGATCAGGGCGATCGCCCTCTCGCCCGACGGCGGGCTCTCGATCCGGATGAGTACGACCGGAGGCGTCGACGACGCCGCCAGCACGGGGAACCGCCTCGCGAGCGAGATGCTCGCCGATGGCGCCGCAAACCTGATGAACAGCACAGGGATGGAAGCACCAGTGAGGAAGCAGCAGCCATGACGCGAGCACAGAGCGCCCAGTCCAACGCCACCACGACCGCCACCCGGGGGTGGGTGTCGTTCGTCGGCAGCGGCCCCGGCGATCCCGGCCTGATGACCGTGCGGGCGGTGGAGCTGCTGCGCGACGCCGAGGTGATCGTGACCGAGTCACCCGAGCACGTCGACCTGGTGCGGGCCCTGGTCTCCCTCACCGAGGACGGACCGATGCTGGTCGACGGCGGCTTCGGCGAGGACGGCCAGCCGCTGACGCACGCCGCGCGGGCCAAGGTCGTGATCAAGCACGGCAAGAAGCACCGCGTGGTGCGCCTGATGACCGGCGACCCGTTCCTCTACGCCTCCGGTCCCGAAGAGGCGCAGGCGTGCGTGAAGGCCGGCGTCGGGTTCGACATCGTGCCGGGTGTCTCGTCGTTCTCCGCGGTCCCGGCCTACGCCGGCATCCCGCTGACGACCAAGGACCACCGCGAGGTTGCGGTGGTGACGTGCGGCCCCAAGATCAACTGGAGCCAGTACGCCGACGACCGTACCCTCGTGCTGCTCTCGGGAGTGGGCGCCATCGGCGAGACCGCCGCCGCGCTGATCGCCGCCGGCCGGCCCTCTGACACCCCCGTCGCGATGACCCGCGTCGGCACCACCACGGAGCAGGCCACCGTCACCTCGACGCTCGCGAACATCGCCGCCGACGCCCGCGCCGCGCGGATCTCGCCGCCGGCCATCACGGTGATCGGCAAGGTCGTCAACCTCCGCGAGACGCTGTCGTGGTTCGAGACCAAGCCGCTGTTCGGCTGGCGCGTCCTGGTGCCGCGCACCAAGGAGCAGGCCGGTTCGCTGTCGCGCCGCGTGCGTGAGTACGGCGCCGTGCCCGAGGAGGTCCCGACCATCTCGGTCGAGCCGCCGCGCAACCCGCTCCAGATGGACAAGGCCGTGCGCGGTCTCGTCGAGGGCCGCTACGAGTGGATCGCCTTCACCTCGGTCAACGCGGTCAAGGCGGTGCGGGAGAAGTTCGAGGAGTACGGCCTGGACGCCCGCGCGTTCTCCGGGCTCAAGATCGCTGCCGTCGGGGACAAGACCGCCGAGGCGATCGCGGCCTGGGGCCTGCGCGCCGACCTCGTGCCGACGGGCGAGCAGTCCGCTGCCGGCCTGCTGGCCGACTGGCCGCCGTACGACGACGTGCTCGACCCGATCAACCGGGTCTTCCTGCCGCGCGCTGACATCGCGACCGAGAACCTCGTCGCCGGCCTGATCGACCTCGGCTGGGAGTGCGACGACGTGACGGCCTACCGCACGGTGCGTGCCACGCCGCCCCCGGCGGAGACCCGCGACGCGATCAAGACCGGCAAGTTCGACGCTGTCGTCTTCACCTCGTCCTCGACCGTGCGCAACCTCGTCGGCATCGCCGGCAAGCCGCACCCCTCGACGATCATCGCGGTCATCGGACCGGCCACGGCGAAGACCGCCGAGGAGCACGGCCTGCGCGTCGACGTGCTGGCCTCGAGGCCCGACGTGGAGGTCCTCGTGGATGCCCTCGCCGACTTCGGCGCCAGCCGTCGTGTCGACCTGCTCGAGGCCGGCGAGCCCGTCACCAAGCCGAGCGAGCGCAAGCCCGCCGTGCGCCGCAAGGTTCGCGCGAAGTGATCAACGGCGGGGACGAGCCGCAGGAGGTCGTCGGGCCGGTCATCCGGCCGCGACGCCTGCGGCGTACCCCCGCGCTGCGACGCCTCGTCGGCGAGACCTCGGTGCAGGCGAGCCAGCTGGTGCTGCCGGTCTTCGTCCGTGAGGACATCTCCGAGCCGGTGCCGATCTCGTCGATGCCGGGCGTGGTCCAGCACACCCGCGACTCACTGAAGAAGGCCGCGTCAGAAGCGGCCGACCTGGGTCTCGGCGGGATCATGCTCTTCGGCATCCCGTCGACCAAGGACGCGACCGGCAGCGGTGCCATCGACCCCAGCGGAATCCTCAACCTCGCCATCAACGACGTCGTCGCCGAGGTGGGTGAGTCGCTGAGCGTGATGAGCGACCTGTGCCTCGACGAGTTCACCGACCACGGGCACTGCGGTCTGCTCACGCCCGACGGGGAGGTCGACAACGACAAGACCCTGGCGGCGTACGCCGCCATGGCGATCGCGCAGGCCGAGGCCGGCGTCGACATGGTCGGCCCGAGCGGGATGATGGACGGCCAGGTCGCTGTCATCCGCCGGGCGCTCGATGCCGGCGAACACTCCCGGGTCTCGATCCTGGCCTACTCGGCGAAGTACGCCTCCGCCTTCTACGGTCCCTTCCGCGAGGCTGTCAACTCCACCCTCGACGGTGACCGGCGCACCTACCAACAGGACCCGGGCAACGTCCGCGAGGGCGTGCGGGAGGCTCTGCTGGACGTGGCCGAGGGTGCCGACATCGTGATGGTGAAGCCCGCGCTGGCCTACCTCGACGTCGTGCGCCGCGTCCGCGACGCGGTGGACGTGCCCGTTGCGGCGTACAACATCTCCGGCGAGTACGCCATGGTCGAGGCCGCCGCCGCGAACGGCTGGATCGACCGCGACGCGGCGGTGCTCGAGACTCTCACCTCGATCCGGCGTGCCGGCGCCGACGTGATCTTGACGTACTGGGCTGCCGACGCGGCCCGCCTGCTTGCTCGCTGACCCCTCCGCGAGTCGGCGCCAACCGGGGCGCGAGTCGGCGACAGTTGCGCCGACTGGGCAGGGTGTTTGCGCCGACTGGGCGTGACTACGGCGTCATCTTCCTCGACGCAGTCGGTCAGGGCGCGAGCCGGGCGTTGGCGCAGTCGGCGAGCTCGTTGTTGGCGGTGAGCGGGTTGTCGACCACGCCCTGGGTGGTGCACTGGGCCAGGGCCTGGGCGTACGTGATCGTCTGTCCCAGCGGCGTGACACTGGTGGTCGGCAGCGGGGGCTGCGACGTCGGGATCGGCTCGGTGGGCAGCTTGACCGGGACCTTGGTCGGCGTGCCTGTCGGCGTCGGCGCGGGACTCGGCTTCGGCGTGGGCGTGGCCGAGGTCGTCGGGGTCGGCTTGGCGCTGCCGCTCGGGCTCGGCTTGCTGCTGCCGCCCCGGACCACGGCGTTTGCGTTGCCCTTGGTGCCCCCGTTGCCCGTGCGGGCCGGGGCGGTGGTCGGGCCGGTCGTGCTGGGGAGGAACACGCCGGCGGACGTCGTGCCGTTGGGCACGGACGTGAAGTCGCCGTCCATGTAGGCCTGCATGATCGAGATGACCAGGTCGACGTAGTCGTTGGAGTGGTTGTAGCGATAGACGCTGGCGCGCTGGCCCTGATCGGTGGACAGGTCGTCGTCACCGGAGCAGAGGTAGACGGACGTGGCGAGCGCCGCGTCGTCGATGTCCTGCGGGTTGCGCTTGCCGTCGTTGTCGCCGTCGACCCCGACGACCGACCAGGTCGACGGGATGAACTGCATCGGGCCCACCGCGCGATCGAACCTGGTGTCCGAGTCGTACTGCCCGGCGTCGGTGTCGACGATGTTCTGGGTGTTGTTCTTGCCGTTGAGCGCGATGCCGTAGATGCCGGGCTCGGCGACCCCCTCGTCGCTGAGGGTGTTGCCGCCGAAGCGACCGTGGTCGGACTCGACCCGGCCGATGGCCGCGATCAGCTGCCACGGGATCTCGCACGACTTGTCGGCTGCGTTGATGACGGCCTCGGCGCGCTGGTAGGCGGCGAGAGCGGCGGCCGGGATGCCGCTGGTGGAGGCGGTCGCGATGATCTTGCTGCTGTCACCGGCCGCGGCGGCGGGCGCCAACGTCGTGGGGGAGGAGACGCTGGCCGGTGCCTCGATCGCCTGCGTGGGCACGGTGCTGCCGTCCGGCAGGGTGGCCGCGGCGTCGTCGGCGATGGCGGAGCCGACACCGATGCCGGTCAGGCTGGCCGTCCACGCGGCGGAGAGCACGGCGAGCGGCACGATGGCCGTCGCCTTGTGCAGTCGACTGAAAGCTGGCATGGCTGATCTCTCCCCTGAGGTCCTACTGGCAGTGCACGACACTCCCGAAAGCGCGCACATGGCTCTCAACGAATGTTGTCACAGCGAGTTACGCAGCGACACCCCCATTGTGATCCCTCCCACATCGGGAGGGTGCGAAATCGTCTCCCGCTTGGCGCCTACGTGACAATAACCTCGTGACCGCTCGTCCCGCCCCCGTTTCCAGCGCGCTCTTCGAGCGGGCCCAGGCAGTGACGCCGGGCGGGGTGAACTCGCCGGTCCGCGCGTTCAACGCCGTGGGCGGCACGCCGCGCTTCATCCGCAGCGCCCGGGGCGCCTGGCTCACCGATGTCGACGGCAACGAGTACGTCGACCTGATCTGCTCGTGGGGCCCGATGCTGCTCGGCCACGCGCACCCGCAGGTCCAGTCGGCCATCGCTGAGGCCGTCGCCCGCGGGACGTCGTACGGCACGCCCACCGTGCCCGAGGTCGAGCTCGCCGAGGAGATCGTGTCGCGCACGCCGGTGGAGAAGGTCCGCTTCGTCTCCAGCGGCACCGAGGCGACCATGTCGGCCCTGCGGCTTGCCCGCGGCTTCACCGGTCGCGACATCGTCATCAAGTTCGCCGGGTGCTACCACGGCCACGTCGATGCGCTGCTCGCCAGCGCGGGCTCCGGGCTCGCCACGCTCGCGGTCCCCGGGACGCCCGGCGTGCCCGCGAGCGCTGCCGGCGAGACGATCGTGCTGCCCTACAACGACCGCGCGGCCGTCACCGCGGCGTTCGCCGAGCACGGCGCCCGGATCGCCTGCCTGATCACCGAGGCCGCGCCCGGCAACATGGGTGTCGTCCCGCCCGCGCCCGGCTTCAACGGCTTCCTCGCGCAGACCTGTCGCGACCACGGGGCGCTGTTCATCAGCGACGAGGTGATGACCGGCTTCCGCGCGACCCGCCAGGGAGGCTGGGGCCTGGACGGTGCTGTCGAGGGCTGGACCCCCGACCTCATCACCTTCGGCAAGGTGATGGGCGGTGGCTTCCCGGCGGCGGCCTTCGGCGGTCGCGCCGACGTGATGAGCCGCCTCGCGCCCGAGGGCCCGGTCTACCAGGCCGGCACCCTCTCGGGGAACCCGATCGCCACCACCGCCGGTCTCGCCACGCTCCGCCTCGCGACGCCCGAGGTGTACGCCGACCTGTCGGCCACCGCCGACACGATCAGGTCCGCGGTGGTCGATGCTCTCACCGCCGCTGGTGTGCCCCACGTCGTGCAGAGCGCCGGCACGATGTTCTCGACATTCTTCCGCGACGGCGCGGTCACCGACTTCGCGGGCGCGTCCGACCAGGACACCGCCGCGTTCGCCGCGTTCTTCCACGCCATGCTCGATGCGGGGGTCTACCTCCCGCCGTCGGCCTTCGAGTCGTGGTTCGTCTCGTCGGCCCATGACGACCGCGCCGTCAGCACCGTCCTCGATGCCCTCCCGGGCGCCGCCCGCGCCGCCGCAGCGATTGGAACAGCATGAGCACCCAGACCGTCGTCCACCTGCTCCGCCACGGTGAGGTGCACAACCCCGCGGGCGTGCTCTACGGCCGCCGTGACGGTTTCCACCTCTCCGAGCTCGGGCGCAAGATGGCCGACCGGATAGGCGAGTCGCTCGGTGATCGCGACATCGTGCACATGCGTACTTCGCCGCTCGAGCGGGCGCAGGAGACGGCCGCGCCGCTGGCCGCCGCCCGTGGGCTGACCCCGGTCCTCGACCCGCGGGTGATCGAGTCGGCCAACAAGTTCGAGGGCGTCAACTTCGGTGGCGGCGCGAAGACCTTCCTGAAGAACCCCGCGCTGCTGCGGCACCTCTACAACCCGCTCAAGCCGTCGTGGGGCGAGCCCTACGACGTGATCGCGGCCCGGATGTTGGCCGCCGTCAACGACGCCCGCGACGCGGCCCGCGGACACGAGGCGGTCATCGTGTCCCACCAGCTGCCGATCTGGACGACGCGGCTGTTCGTGGAGAAGCGCTCCTACCTCCACAACCCGAAGAACCGTCAGTGCACCCTGTGCTCGGTGACCTCGCTGCACTTCGACGACGACGTGCTGCGTCAGGTGGCCTACTCCGAACCGGCCGGCGACCTGATCCCGGTCGGCGACCGGTCGGCGCCGTTCTCCGCAGGCGGCGCCGACCCGGAAGATCGTCCCTGATCGTGAAGCTTCGACTCATCGCCCTCCTGATCGCCGTGCTCGCGACCGGCTGCTCGTCCCTGCAGGGCACCGGCGACAAGGGCTACATCTCCGGCGACGGGCAGATCACCACGATCGACCCGGCCGACCGGGGCGAGCCGATCACGCTGACCGGTGAAGACCTCGACGGCAACGAGCTGTCGCTCGAAGACCTCCGCGGCCGGGTCGTGGTCGTGAACTACTGGTGGTCCGCCTGCCCGCCCTGCCGGGTCGAGCAGCCCGGGCTCAACGAGGCCGCCACCGAGCTGGGCGACGCGGCGGCCTTCGTCGGCATCAACATCCGCGACCTCTCCGCGGACAACGGCCTGGCCTACGTCCGGACCTTCGACGTGCCCTATCCGTCGATCTACGACCCCAGTGGCAGGGCCCTGCTCGCATTCGCCGGGGTGCTGAGCCGCAACGCCATCCCCAGCACCCTGGTTCTCGACGAACAGGGGCGCGTGGCGGCGACCGTGATCGGCAGCGTGCCGGGCACTCGCACGATTCCCGACCTGGTCGAAGACATCGATGGTGAGACCAGTGGGTGACTGGTTCCAGCAGACGGCCGGATCCGGGTCGCTGGTCCTCGCGCTCCCCGTCGCGCTGATCGCCGGGCTCGTGTCCTTCTTCTCGCCGTGCGTGATCCCACTGCTGCCGGGCTATCTCTCCTACGCGACCGGCATCTCCGGCGTCGACCTCGCCGAGGGCCGCCACGGGCGCGGCCGGCTGCTGGTGGGGTCCATCCTGTTCGTGCTCGGCTTCGCTGTCGTCTTCGTGGTCCTGGGCGCCATCACCGGCCAGTTCGGTGCCTGGCTGAGCGCGCACGTACGCCAGCTCAACCTGGTGCTGGGTGTCTTCGTGATCGCGATGGGCCTGGCGTTCGTCGGCCTCGTGCCGTTCCTGCAGCGAGACGTGCGCTTCCACAAGGTGCCCGCCGTGGGGCTCGCGGCCGCACCGCTGCTCGGCTTCCTGTTCGGCCTCGGCTGGATCCCGTGCGTGGGCCCCACCTTGGGCGTCATCTTCACGCTGTCGGCGAACGAGGCCACGGCCGCGCGCGGCGCCCTCCTCTCGGCGGTCTACGCGGTGGGCCTCGGGCTGCCGTTCATCGTCGCGGCGCTCGCGTATCGGCGTGCGCTCTCCGCGTTCGTTGTGGTGCGTCGCCACCAGCAGTGGGTGACCCGCATCGGCGGCCTGATGCTGGTGCTCGTCGGGGTGCTGCTCGTCACCGGCGGGTGGGACTGGGTCGTGCAGTGGCTGCAGCTCAAGCTGGTCAACGACTTCCAGGTGATCGTGTGAGCGGCCTCGACGTGAAGGACACCGGCGGTCGCGACCGGCAGGCCACCCCGATGCCGACCGACATGAACGCGCGCGAGCTCGGCCGCTGGATCTGGCGCCAGGTCACGTCGATGCGTACGGCGCTGGTGCTGCTGCTCCTGCTGGCCCTCGGCGCCATCCCGGGCTCGATCGTGCCGCAGGCCGACGTCGACTCGCTCGGCGCCTCCCGCTGGCAGGAGGCGCACCCGAAGCTGGCGCCGATCTACGACCGGCTCGGGCTGTTCTCGGTCTACGACTCACCCTGGTTCTCCGCGATCTACATCTTGTTGATGATCTCACTCGTCGGCTGCATCGTGCCCCGGACGGCGGTCTACTGGCGGGCGCTGCGGGCCAGGCCGCCGCGGGCGCCGATGAACCTCTCGAGGCTGCCCGAGCATGCGGCGTACACGACGACCGACGCGCCCGACGACGTGCTGGTGCGGGCCGCGGCGGAGCTGAAGCGACGCCGCTACCGCGTCGTGGTGGGAGACGACTCGGTGTCGGCGGAGAAGGGCTACCTGCGCGAGGCGGGCAACCTGATCTTCCACCTGTCCGTGCTGGTGGTGCTGGTCGGCTTCGCGATCGGCGGCCTGTTCGGCTACAAGGGCGGCGTGATCGTGGTCGAGGGGCAGGGCTTCTCCAACGACCTGACGCAGTACGACGACTTCGTGCCCGGCAGCCTTTTCAAGGGCGAGGACCTCGAGCCGTTCACGTTCACGATCAAGGACTTCGAGGTCGACTGGCTCACCGAGGGGCCGCGGGCCGGGATGGCGCGCAAGTTCGTCAGCACCCTCGACTACCAGCAGACCCCGGCGTCGCCGGTCGAGACCTACGACCTGAAGGTCAACCACCCGCTGACCATCGGCAGCACAGAGATCTTCCTGATCGGGCACGGTTACGCACCGCTCCTCACGATCCGCGACGGCAATGGCGACGTGGCCTACAGCGGGCCGACGATCTTCTTGCCCACCGACCAGACCTTCCAGTCCTTCGGCGTCATCCGGGCGCCCGACGCGCGGCCCGGCGAGATCGGCCTGGAGGGCGAGTTCTTCCCGACGTTCGCACTCGGCGACGGCATGCCGCGCTCGAGCTTCGGCGACCTGATCAACCCGCTGCTGTCGATGTCGCTGTACACCGGCGACCTCGGGCTCAACGACGGCTCCGGACAGTCGGTCTACGTGCTCGACAAGGCCAACGCGGAGCAGGTGATGACGGCGGACGGCAAGCCGTTCCGCCTCGACATGCGCGAGGGCGACACGGTCGAGCTGCCCGACGGACTCGGCACCGTCACCTTCGACGGCATCGAACGCTGGAACAAGATCCAGATCAGCCGCACTCCCGGCAAGCTCGTCGCCCTCACCGGAGTGGTGCTCGCGCTGATCGGCCTCCTGGGCTCGCTCTTCATCCGGCCCCGCCGGGTGTGGGTGCGGACGCGCCGTGACCAGGGTTCGGACGCGACCACCGTTGACCTCGGTGCCCTCGATCGCAGCAACGGCGGCGACCCGGAGCGTGGCGAGTTGGAGCTCGCGGCGATCATGGCATCGCTGCACCACCCGAGAAAGGACAGTCCGTGACCAACGCATCGTGGGAAGCGCTGAGCAACCAGGCGGTCGCGGCCAGTGGGGTCGTCTACTTCCTGGCGCTGCTCGCGCACCTCGTCCAGTGGGCCGGGCTGCGCAAGCTGCCAGCCGATGAGGAGGTGCCGTCCGGCCGGATCGCGATGGCCGGGCGCCTCGGCGTGCTCCTCACCGTCATCGCCGTCGGCGTGCACGCCGTCGCGCTGCTCGGTCGCGGGATGGCCGCGGACCCCAACCGGGTGCCGTGGGGCAACATGTACGAGTTCACGCTCGCCGGCACGTTCTTCGTCGGGCTGCTCTACCTGGTGTTCCTGCGCCGCTTCGGGCTCGAGTGGATGGGCCCGCTCGTGGTCGGCTTCATCCTCTCGATGATGATGATCGGGGTGATCTGGCTCTATGAGCCGGTCGCACCGCTGACCGAGGCGCTCTACTCGTTCTGGCTGGTGATCCACGTCGTCTCCGCGGTGATCGCGACGGGTGCCTTCACCCTCGGCGGCATCTGCTCGGTTCTCTATCTCCTCAAGGAGCGCTCGACGGCCGAGCGCGGTTATCTCGCGCGGCTGCCGGCCCTCATCTCGCTCGACCGGATCTCGTATCGGATGCACGCGTTCGGCTTCCCGGTGTGGACCTTCGCGGTGCTCATCACCGGCCCGATCTGGGCGCACCAGGCGTGGTCGTCCTACTGGAACTGGGACCCCAAGGAGGTGTGGGCGTTCATCACCTGGGTCGTCTACGCGGCCTACCTCCACGCCCGCGCCACCGCCGGCTGGAAGGGCCGCAACGCCGCGATCGTGGCGCTCGTCGGACTGGCGACCCTGTGGTTCAACTTCATCGGGATCAACTACTTCAGCACGTCGAGCCAGCACTCGTACGCCGCACCCGTCTCTTTCTCGCCATCCCGCTCCGAGCCCGCATCCACGGAGGTGCCGCTGTGAAGGAATTCGCCATCTACACCGGGCTGCGCGTCCTGCTCTTCGTGGGCAGCCTGATCACCGTGATGCTGATCTGGTCGCTCGTCACCGGCGACCGCGACGTGCCGGCGCTGTGGCCGGTCGTCATCGCCTTCGCCGTGTCCGGCGTGTTGTCCTACTTCCTGCTCAACCGCCAACGCGACGCCTTCGCGCGCCGCGTGGAGGAGCGCGCCGCCCGCGCCGCCTCGGCGTTCGAGGAGCGCAGGGCCCGCGAGGACTGAGCGGGTGCTCGCGCGGGGTCAGAAGCCCGTCAGGTTGTACGGCGGCACGGCGAGATCCGCCATCCGGGCGAACCGTCCGATCGCCTCCTCGGTGCCGTGCAGCCGGCCGGCCCGCTCCAAGGCCGGCACGTGCGCACCGCCGAGGTAGAGCGAGCCGAGGGTCTCGACGTCCAGCCTGACCTCGGCGGGCTCCTCGGTGCGCGTCACCGAGCCCCGGCCCCCGTCGGTCACGATGAGATAGCGCCCCGCGGCATGGCCCTGGTCGTCCTCCACCTCGAGCACGACCTGACCGTCGGCTGCCCACGTGCGGGCGGCGAGGGCGGTCACGACGTCGAGGACGCGCACCCAGAGGAACTCCCCGTTGGCGGTGTAGCTGACGGCTTTGATGTCGGTGAGCGCCCAGCGCAGTGGGTCGTCGGGGTGCGCCAGGCCGAAGGTCACCCGCTTGGCCATGTCGATGCCGGCGAGGAAGCTCCACAACGCCAGACCGGCGGAGGTGGTCAGCGCCATCATCTCGGTCACGTTGATCTTCCGATTCTCGCCACGGCCCTCGGCCTTGTAGAGGACGACGCCGTCGACTGTCCTATCGCCGTCGAGGTGCACGGCCCCGCGCAGCTTCTTGTCCGGCCCGCCATCGTCGAAGTCGTAGGCGCCGGTGTGGATCACCTCGTAGAACTGGGGCCACTCGACGGATCCGCGGTTCTGGGCGTGGAACCGGTCGAAGACGCCCTTGACGATCGGCCATGAGTCCGGCGGCTCGATGAGTTCCACTCGCCCGGGGTCGGCGAAGGCGCGCAGCCCGAAGCCCGGGCCGGTGTCGACCTCGACCGTCTGGGCGAAGGTCGCGGCCCCGAACCCCCAGCGGCCGTAGATCGTCGCCTCGGACGCGGTCAGCGCCGCGACCGGGATGCCCTTGCTGACCGCGTCGGTCAGGTCGTCGGTCATCAGCCGACGGAGCAGTCCGCGGCGCCGGTGAGCGGGACTGGTGGTGACGTCGGTGATCATCCGCAGCGGGAGCAGCTCATGGCCTGCGTTGAGCGTCTTGTCGAAGCTGGCGAAGGTGGCGACCGGGACGGGGCCGGCGCCGAACTCTCCCTCGGGCAGCCACGCCCCGGTGCAGGTGATGTCGTCGGCGCGCACGTGGGTCAGCCAACGCTGCTCGAGCTCCTCGTCGGGTCGCCCGCTGTGGAACCCGCGCTGCACGGCCATCAGCCAGGCGGAGCGGCGGGCTCGGGCGGTCTCGGATTCGTCGGAGAAGTCGAGGGTCGCGAAGTCGTAGTCCACGCACCCACGGTAGTGAGCACGGCAATTCGATCAGCCGAGGACGAGGAGGGGTACGGCGACCAGGACCGCCCAGATCAGCTGCCCGACACCGGTCTGCTGCAGCACGGGGATCAGGGCAGGGCCGGTGGCCTTGCCGAGCACCGTGCGCAGGGAGGCGAGCATGCGGACCAGGAAGGCCAGCCCGAGCAGGCACCACCACGTCGAGGCGGCCGCGACGGCGACGACGGCCACGGCCGCGGCGCCGACGAGCAAGGCGTAGAGGTAGCGGGTGCGCTCGTCGCCGAGCACCACGGCCAGGGTCCGCTTGCCGGCGACCGTGTCGGTCGG
Organism: Nocardioides sp.; assembly: GCF_031422975.1. GTDB lineage: Bacteria > Actinomycetota > Actinomycetes > Propionibacteriales > Nocardioidaceae > Nocardioides. The sequence goes on from NZ_JANPEO010000121.1 coordinate 13,044, forward strand.
GATGTCGCGCAGGTTGTTGACCACGAGGATGGCGCACGCGAGGGCGCCGATGCCGACTGCGGCGTACACCGCAAGCGGCTCGACCGACTTCGTCTGGACGTAGGTCGTGCCGACGACGGCGACGAGCCCGAAGAAGACGAACACCATGACCTCGCCCAGCCCGAGGTAGCCGTACGGCGTGGAGCCGCCGGTGTAGAACCAGGCGGCCAGCACGCACACCACACCGACCGCGACCAGCCACCAGGCGGTCGTGGCGGCCAGGACGAGGCCGGCGACCCCGGCGACACCGAAGGCCAGGAAGGCGGCGGTCTTCACGGCCCGCGGCGACGCCGCTCCGGAGCCGACGAGCCGCATCGGCCCGACGCGTGCGTCGTCGGTGCC
>NZ_JANPEO010000122.1:0-5883 GCF_031422975.1 Nocardioides sp.
CCCGGCCAGGTCGGCGTGACCGGGACGCGGCCGGGTGAGGGCGGCGTTGCGGGCCAGTGCGTCGAGCTCCATGGGGTCCACGGGGTCGGCCGACATCACCTTCTCCCACTTGGGCCACTCGGTGTTGCCGACCTGGATCGCCACCGGTCCGCCCATGGTCTCGCCGTGCCGGACGCCACCGGTGATGGTGACCTCGTCGGCCTCGAACTTCATCCGGGCACCCCGGCCGTAGCCCAGTCGTCGGCGCGCCAACGCGTCGGAGATGTCAGCAGTGGTGATCCGGACGTGGGCGGGCATGCCCTCGAGAATGGCGACCAGGGAAGGACCGTGGGACTCGCCCGCAGTGAGCCAACGCAGCATGCGCGCAGTCTTTCACGCGGCTGCCGGTGCGCGGGCACCCGCCGTCAGGCGGCGAGATCGCCCCACATCCACACCGCGAACACCGGGCCGGCGACGATGCCGATGAGCGCCCCGATCAGCATCCACGGCCCGAACGGGTTGTTCTTCTTGTCGATGACCTTGAGCGCGACGAGCACCAGTCCGCCGAGCCCGCCCAGCAGGAAGGCCGACCAGGCGCCGAGCGTGAGCTCGCCCCAGCCGAGGTAGCCCAGGACGATACCGAGGATGCCGCTGAGCCGGACGTCGCCGTACCCCATCCCGGCCGGGTGGACGAGCCACAGCAGGACGTAGATGCCGCCCATCACGGCCCAGCCGATGAGCGCGCGCAGCAGCATCCTGGGCTCGCCGTCGGCGAGCGCTGCGATCACGACGAGCGGGACGAGCACGACGTACGTCGGCGCGATGATGCGCGTCGGCAGCAGGCGCGTGCGCCAGTCGATCAGGGCCAGGGCCACCCCGACGGGAACGAGCGGGACCAGGAACAGCAGCGGCCAGGTCGGTCCGACCGCCCCCCCGACGAGGGCGCCGATGACCGCGCAGATCAGCACCGCCTGCCACGCCAGGCCCGGCCGCGTGCCGATGTCGGCATAGGTCTGCTTGTCGTCTGCGGGCTCGTCGGGCTCGGGCACGGCCGCGATCAGCCGTGGTACGAGGACTCCCAGCGCCCCGCACAGGAGCGCGGCGAGGACCGCGCCGAGCGGACTCATGCCGACGCCCGTTGCGCCAGGGCGTGCTCGCCCGCGGTCCGCATGGCGTCGATCGGGGCCGGGCGGCCCGTGAACAACTCGAACTGCACGGCCGCCTGGTGCAGCAGCAGGTCGAACCCACCGACGAGGACCCGGTCGCCGATCGAGGCGGCCAGTGGTGTCGGCCACGGGTGATAGATGACGTCGAACACGGTCGGTACGTCGCCGCACGCGCGCACCAGGTGGTGGTCCTGCGCGGCTGCCGGGATCGTGGAGGCGACCAGGTCGACCTCGAACGTGGTCGCCTCGTCGAGCCTGCTCACGGTGATCGCCGGGCGTCCGGGGTGGGCCCGCACGGTCTCGGCCGTCTCGAAGGCGCGCTCGGGCGAGCGGACCACGATCTCGAGGTGGCGCACGCCGAGGTCGGCGAGGGCCAGGCCGATCGACGCTGCGGTGGCGCCCCCGCCGATGATGGCCGCGGTGGCCAGCGGTGCGGTGGTGCGCTCGCGGATCGCCGCGATCGCGCCGGGGATGTCCGTGTTGTCGCCGAGCAGCCGGTCGGACCCGAGCACGATCGTGTTGGCCGCGCCCGCCAGGCGAGCCCGCTCGGTGAGCTCGTCGACCAGCGGCACCGCCTCCCGCTTGAGCGGCATGGTCAGGGACAGCCCGCGCCAGTCGTCCCCCAGGCCGGCGAGGAAGGCGGCCAGCCCACCGGAGGCGACCCGGTGGGCGGCGTACGCCCAGTCCAGGCCGAGCGCCGCATAGCCCGCGCGGTGCAGCACCGGGGAGAGGGAGTGCTCGATCGGGTCACCGAGCACCCCGCACCGGCGCCCCATCAGCAGGCGTCGGACGTGGTGCAGTACTGCGTGAACTCGTCCTTGTAGCCGAGGAACTCGTCGTAGGTCTCGGCGAACTTGGTCTCGCCGGTCGCCAGGTTGACGGTGACGTAGTAGTACCAGTCACCGTCGGCAGGTTTGGCCGCAGCCGCCATGGCCGCGTCACCTGGTGCCTCGATCGGCGTCGGCGGCAGACCTGCCCGCGTGTAGGTGTTGTAGGGAGTGTCCTGCGCCAGTTGCTCGGTCGTCAGCGCCACGCCGAGCTCCTGGTCGAGGCCGTAGTTGACCGACGCGTCGATCTGCAGGAGGCCGTTGGTGCCGCCCTTGTCGCCGGGCCCGTCGAGTCGGTTGTAGATGACCCGGGCGATCTTCGGCATGTCCTCGCCGCGACCCTCGGCCTCGACGAGCGAGGCGATGACCATCAGCTCGGCAGGCGTCTTGTCCTGCGCGGCCGCGGCGTCCTCGAGACCCGCCTCGTCGGCGGCCTGCTGCCATCGGTCGACCATCGCAGCCAGGATGTCCTCGGGCTTGTCCTTGGGACCGATCTCGTAGGTCGCGGGGAACAGGTAGCCCTCGGGGTTGCCGTCGGCGTAGTCCGGAAGCCCCAGCGCTGCGTCGTCCGCGAGCGCGGCCCTCCACTTGGCGGCGCCGAAGTCGGTGTTCTCGGCCAGGAGGGTGATGACGTCCTCGACGCGCAGCCCCTCGGGCACCGTGACGGTGCTCGTGACCTGGTTGGCCGGGTCGAGAAGGACCGCGAGCGCGTCGTCGGCCGACATCTCCTTCTTCATCGAGTAGAAGCCGACCTGGATCCCGGAGGAGTCCGGGTCGGCGGCGGCCGCGTCGAGGAAGGACTGCACGGAGGCGACCACGCCCTCGGCCTTGAGGTTGCGACCGATCTCTGCGGTGGCGTCGCCCTCGTCGACCTCGAAGGTCACCGAGCCGCTGCCGGGGCCCGGGTAGTCCTCGGCGGTGGAGAACTGGTTGGAGACCCAGTCCACACCCTTCGTGATGCCGACGTAGAAGCCACCACCGAGCACGGCCAGCGCAACGAGCACGGCCAGGCAGCCGGAGAAGCCGCGCTTCTTCTTGGCGCGGCGTGCTCCGCCCTCGTAGTAGCCCTCGTCCTCGATGGGGGTCTCGTCACTCACTGCTGACCTCGACGATCTCTCCAGGCGCGCTGCCACTCGCGCGTTCGGTGTCCAATGCGTTCTGCAGGATGAGTACGGCGGCTGCCATGTCGACCACAGACCTCCGATCTGCTCCCTTGCGACCACTCATCCGCAGCATCGACTCCGCGGACACCGTGGTCAGACGTTCATCGAACAGCCTGACCGGCACGGGATCAATCTGCCGCGCCAAGGTCAGGGCGAACTCCCGCACCTTGGCCGCCGAGGGTCCCTCGCGTCCGGAGAGCGATTTGGGCAGGCCGACCACGACTTCGACGGCCTCGGTCTCGGCGACGAGTCGCCGCAACCGGGACACGTCTCCCCGGCCGCGGCGTACGGTCTCGACCGGCGTCGCCAAGAAGCCCGTCGGGTCGCTGCGGGCGACTCCGATGCGGGCGTCTCCCGGGTCCAGACCGAGGCGTACTCCGCTGCGCATGTCTCAGCCGGCCGTCCGCGCGATCTCGGTGCTGACCAGGGCCAGCGCCTCGTCGAGCCGGGTGGCGTCGCTACCGCCGCCCTGGGCGACGTCGTCCTTGCCGCCACCCTTGCCGCCGATCATCGAGCCGATCGCACGGACGAGCTCGTTGGCGCTCACGCCGCGCTCGCGGGCCGCGTCGTTGACGGCGGCGACGACGGCGATCTTGCCGTCCTGGACACCGGCGATGACCACGGCGCCGGCCCGGTCGAGCTTGCTGCGCACGTCCAGCGCCAGGGTGCGTACGTCGCCACCGCCGGCCCCGTCGACGCGGTAGGCGACGACGGCGATGCCGTTGACGTCGGTCGCCTGCGCCGCGAGGCTGACGCCCCCGGCCAGCAGCTGCGTCACGCGCGCCTTCTCGACCTCCTTCTCGACCGACTTGAGCCGGTCGACAAGGTCGGTCACGCGGCCGACGAGGTCGTCCGGCCGGGTCTTGAGCAAGGTGGTCAGCTGACCGACGACGTCACGCTCCCGGGAGAGGTAGTCGAAGCCCTCGATCCCGGTGAACGCCTCGATCCGGCGGCTGCCGGACCCGACGCTCGCCTCGCCGGTCACCACGATGGTGCCGATCTGTGAGGAGTGCTCCACGTGCGTGCCACCGCAGAGCTCACGCGACCACGGACCGCCGATCTCGACGACGCGCACCTTGGAGTTGTCATAGGTCTCGCCGAAGAGCGCGATCGCACCCCAGTCGCGGGCCTGCTCGAGGGTCATGTAGTCCCATGCCACCGGCAGGTCGGAGCGCAACGCCTGCTGAGAGACGTGCTCGATCTCGCGGACCTGCTCGGGGCGCAGCGCCTGGGTCCACCCGAAGTCGAGGCGGAGGTAGCCGGGCCGGTTGAAGGAGCCCGACTGCAGCGCACTCGGGCCGAGCACCTGGCGGAGCGCGGCGTGCACCACGTGCGTGCCCGAGTGGGCCTGGCGGGCGCCGATGCGCCAGCCCGGGTCGACCTTGGCGAGCAGGCCGGCGGCGTCGGCCGTGAGCTCACCCTCGGTGACGCGCACCTGGTGCACGACCAGCCCCTTGATCGGGCGCTGGACGTCGAGCACCTCGAGCCGGCCACCGTCGAAGTCGATGACACCCGCGTCGGCGGCCTGGCCGCCGGACTCGGCGTAGAACGGCGTGCGGTCGAGGACGAGCTCGCCGATCTCGCCCTCGCCGAGCACCTTCGTCGCGCCACCGGCGGAGAGCAGCGCCAGCGGCCTGGACTCGGTCTGGAGCGTCTCGTAGGCCAGCCATTCGGTCGGGCCGTGGGCGTCGAGGATGCCGCGGTAGATCGTGGTGTCCTCGTGCTGGCCCTTCTTGGACCTCGCGTCGGCCTTCGCGCGGTCGCGCTGCTCGGCCATCAGGGCGCGGAAGCCCGGCTCGTCGACGACGAGGCCCTGCTCGGCCGCCATCTCCAGGGTCAGGTCGATCGGGAAGCCGTAGGTGTCGTGCAGGGCGAACGCCTGCTCACCGGCGAGCGTGGTCGCGCCCGACTTCTTCACGTCGCTCGCCGCGAGGTCGAAGATCTGGGTGCCGGCCTGCAGCGTCTTGCGGAAGGTGTCCTCTTCGCCGTACGCCACTCGAGCGATCCGGTCCCAGTCACGGACGAGGTCGAGGTAGGTCTCCCCCATCTTGTCGCGGGAGATCGGCATCAGCTCCGGCAGCGACGGGTCCTCGTAGCCGAGGAGTCGCATGGACCGTACGGCGCGGCGCAGGAGCCGTCTCAGCACGTAGCCGCGTCCCTCGTTGCCGGGAGTCACGCCGTCGCCGATCAGCATCATGGAGCTGCGGACGTGGTCGGCAACCACGCGGAACCGGACGTCGTCATCGTGATCGGCGCCGTACTTGCGGCCGCTCAGCTCCATGGCGCGCTCGATGACGGGGAACATCACGTCGATCTCGTACATGTTCTCGACGCCCTGGGTCATGAACGCGACGCGCTCGAGGCCCATGCCGGTGTCGATGTTCTTCTTCGGCAACGAGCCCGAGATGTCGAAGTCCTCCTTGGACCGGACCGCGGAGAGCTCGTCCTGCATGAAGACGAGGTTCCAGAACTCGAGGTAGCGGTCCTCGGCGGAGAAGTCACCGTCGGCGCCGTACGCCGGGCCGCGGTCGATCAGGATCTCCGAGCAGGGGCCACCCGGGCCGGGGACACCCATCGACCAGTAGTTCTCGGACTTGCCCAGGCGCGCGATGCCGATGGGCGGATAGACCGCGAGGCGGAGGATATCGGTGGGATCAGGCATGGATGAAGTTTGCGCCCGGGCAACGCGGCAGGTGAAGCGCTCAACCAGGAGATTGCCTCTAAGTTCCCCACAGTCTTTCCGAAACC
>NZ_JANPEO010000123.1:0-2022 GCF_031422975.1 Nocardioides sp.
CGGGGACGACCAGAGGGCAACGATTTCTGCGTGGGCTGCGTGGGCTGCGGGAACAAGTGCCGACGCCGGGGCAGTGTCGGTGGCTGGTGACAGCATCGCGTCATGACCCAGCTCGCATTGATCATCCGACACCAGACCCGACCCGGCCTGAGGGACGACGTCCGGAAAGTCTGGGAGGCCCACATGGCGCCCGCCGTCGACGCCAACCCCGGCCACCTCGCCTACTTCTTCTGCTTCGACGACACCGATCCCGACTCAATCAGCGCCTTCCAGGTCTACGACAGCGCCGAGTCGTCGCGGCGGTTCCTGGAGACCGACGCCTACGCCGGCTACCTGCGAGACGTCGAGCCGCTGCTGTCCGGTCCGCCGCAGGTCACCCCGCTGACGCCTGTCTGGGCCAAGCGGGCCTAACGACCTGCCCACGGCGTGGCCGGCCACGACCGAGGCCCGTCTAGTATTCGGCGAAGTCGCGCTCCTACATCACTTCGAAGTCTGCCCCATCGTGACCGCTCATGCCGCGTAGCGTGCGCTCGAAGACGCACGTTCTGCCCCTGATGGCTCGCCTCCAACTAGAATCTCGTGCCTTGATGTTGCGTCCGCGTCGCTGGTTCCTGATGGCCGCGCACTGACCAAGTGAGCCCAACTACTCACGCATGATTGCCAACTCGGGTTCACACTCTGGCTATGGACAAGACTGTGAGAGCCCGCACCAACGAGGCGCTGCTGACCGCCCGACAAGGCACTCACTACGCCTCTTGGCGCGCCCATGCTGCTCTCCTGGGGCTGATCGGTGGATACGTCGGCTTGAGTGCCGCCCAGAGCACCCCCGACGCGAACATCGGATTAGGGCTGGGCCTGCTCGCACTGGGCGTCGCGGGCGCGCCATGGAGCATGCCGCCCTTCATGTCCGAGCGAATGACACCTCGACTCTGGGCTGTTCGTTGCTGTTGCCACAGTGGGGGCGATCTTCAACCTCGTGGTTCATGCCACGATCTTGGGATGGAGAAGCGCCCGCAAGACGCTTCGGCGATAACGGCATCTCCGCAGTTCGACCCTGTGCCACGTCCGCGCAGGCCGCGATGTCGGCGATTCACGTTGCCGACAAGCGAAACCAACGACCGCCCGGAGCGGGGCTGCATTGTTGGTCGACGTGCGGTCCACCTGTCACTGCCGGATCGACCGGCACAGGTCGCATGAGATGCTGCGCACGTGGTCTACCCGGCACGCGAACGACGATCCCTGTCGCCGACGTCGCCTGGAGTGCGGGGATACGTGTTGGCGCTCGTCGTCAGCCTGCTCACTCTCGCCGTGGAGATCGGTGTCGTCGACGCACTCGAGCAGGGCACTGCACATGATTTCGTGGACGTGGTGATCGTGGTGGTCCTGTTCGGTGCCGTGCCTGCTGCAGCCATCGGCTCGATAGGTGCCCTCGTGGTCCATTTCGTGACGCGCGGTGCGTCGTCGCAATGGCCTGCAGTCATGCTGGCCGCAGTCGTCGGTCTGGTAGTCGGGCTGATCGTGTGGCGGGGCGACGTCGGAGTCGCGGCCCTGCTGGGGGTTGCGGCGGCAGTGGGTCGATTGGCTGTCGTTCCCTACGCTCGCCGCCGGACGGCGTGACGCCGATTGACCGAGACGTGGCCGACGCCTCTGTGCCTCCTCGCTTCTGCGGCGCTGCGAGTTGCCGCATCTTGCCGCGTAGCGTGCGCTCGGAGACGCACGCTCTTGCCGCTGTCAGCGGTCGCTCATGCCGATGAGCGGAAACATCACCACGGACCGACGCACCGTGCAGGATGTCCTCATGTCCGCTGCCCTCTCGGCTCCTGACCTCAATCGGCTGTTCGACGCTGCTCTCGCGTTCGGCGCAAACTGGCGTCGGCCAGTCGGCGACCTGGCGGGCGAGCATTTCCCGGATCGGTCACAAGACGATCGAGACGCACTCACCACAGTCGTTGAGGATTGCCGTTCGGCGATCGAGGCCCACATCGAGGCGACGCACATCCGCTTGGCGGGCCGTTGGATCAG
>NZ_JANPEO010000124.1:0-7662 GCF_031422975.1 Nocardioides sp.
AGACGTAGTCGAAGCCGTGCTCCTCGGCCTGCTTGGCGAGACCGACGGTGCGCCACGCGGGCGGATTGGTCTGCAGCACGATGCCAAAGTCCATCTCGGGCTCCTTCTAGGACAGGTATTGGGTGAGGCCGCGCTTGAGGAAGCGGCCGTGGCCGGCGCGGCCGTGGAAGGTGCCGTCGGAGACCAGGACCTCGCCCCGGGAGATGACGACGTCGACGTGACCGTCGATCTCGAATCCCTCCCAGGCGGAGTGGTCCATGTTCATGTGGTGGGTCTTCTCGTAGCCGATGCTGGTGTGCCCGGCCGGGTCGTAGACGACGAGGTCGGCGTCGGCGCCGGGGGCGATGACGCCCTTGGTGCCGTAGAGCCCGAACATCCGCGCCGGGGTGGTCGACGTCAGCTCGACCCAGCGCTCGAGGGTGAGCTCGCCGGTGACGACGCCCTGGTAGAGCAGGTCCATCCGGTGCTCGATCGACCCGATCCCGTTCGGGATCGCCCGGAAGTCGCCGAGCCCGAGCTCCTTCTGGTCCTTCATGCAGAACGGGCAGTGGTCGGTCGAGACCATCTGCAGGTCGTTGGTGCGCAGGCCCTGCCACATGGCGTCCTGGTGGCCCTCCTCGCGGGAGCGCAGCGGCGTGGAGCAGACCCACTTGGCGCCCTCGAAGCCGTCCTTGCCGCCGGCCCCCAGCTGCTCCTCGAGGGAGAGGTAGAGGTATTGCGGACAGGTCTCGCCGAAGACGTTCTTGCCGCGGTCGCGGGCCGCCGCGAGCTGGGCCACGGCCTGCTTGGCGCTCACGTGGACGACGTACAACGGGGCGTTGGTGAGGTCGGCCAGCATGATCGCGCGGTGCGTGGCCTCCTCCTCCATCTGCCAGGCGCGGGCGATGCCGTGGTAGTACGGCCCGGTCTTGCCCTGGTTGTAGAGCTGCTCGGCGAGCACGTCGATCGCCGGCCCGTTCTCGGCGTGCATCATCGTCATCAGGCCGAGCTCGGCGGCCTTCTGCATCGCCTTGAGGATCTGCGCGTCGTCGGAGTAGAAGACGCCGGGATAGGCCATGAACAGCTTGTAGCTGGTGATCCCCTCGTCGACGAGCGTCTCCATCGCCTTCAGCGACTGCTCATCGACACCACCGATGATCTGGTGGAAGCCGTAGTCGACCGCGCAGTTGCCGCCGGCCTTCTCGTGCCACGCCGCGAGCCCGGTCTCCACCGCCTCGCCGTACTTCTGCACCGCGAAGTCGATGATCGAGGTGGTGCCGCCCCAGGCCGCGGCGGTCGTCCCGGTCTCGAAGGTGTCGCTGGCGTTGGTGCCGCCGAAGGGCAGCTCCATGTGCGTGTGGGCGTCGATACCGCCCGGGATGACGTACTTCCCGGTCGCGTCGATCAGGGTGTCGACCGCGGCGGCGAGGTCGTGTCCGAGCAGCGTCGAGCCCGGTTGGAGTACGGCGACGATGCGCTCACCGTCGACCAGGACATCGGCAACGGTCCGGCCGGTGGCGCTGACCACCGTGCCCCCCGTGATCAGCAAGGTGCTCATGGCTGCCCTCCTAGGCGTGCGCGATGGCGGTGTAGGAATCGGGGCGACGATCGCGGTAGAACTGCCAGTCGTCGCGCATCTGGCGCACCATGTCGAGGTCGATGTCGCGGATCATCAGCTCCTCCGCGTCGGAGGACCCGCGCTCGCCGACGAAGTTGCCGCGTGGGTCGATGACCTGGCTGGTGCCGTAGAAGTCGACCGCGTCGTCGCCGTACTCGTTGTCCTCGCGGCCGACCCGGTTGGGCTGCAGCACGAAGTAGCCGTTGGCGACGGCCGCGCACGGTCCCTCGACCTCCCAGAGCCGGTTGGAGAGGCCGGGCTTGGTGGCATTGGGGTTGAACACCATGTGGGCACCGCCGAGGCCGAGCTCGCGCCAGCCCTCGGGGAAGTGCCGGTCGTAACAGATGTAGACGCCGATCTTGCCGACCGCGGTGTCGAAGACGGGATAGCCGAGGTTGCCGGGGCGGAAGTAGAACTTCTCCCAGAACTTGTCGAGGTGCGGGATGTGGTGCTTGCGATAGCTGCCCAGGATGGTGCCGTCGTTGTCCACGACGACCGCGGTGTTGTAGTAGACGCCGGTCTGCTCCTCCTCGTAGATCGGCAGGACCATCACCAGCTCGAGCTCCTTGGCGAGCGCCGCGAAGCGCTGCACGATCGGGCCGTCGGCCGGCTCGGCGAAGCGGTAGTACTTCTGGTCCTGGGTGATGCCGAAGTAGGGGCCGTAGAACAGCTCCTGGAAGCAGATCACCTGCGCCCCCTGCGCCTTGGCATCACGGGCGAACTGCTCGTGCTTGTCCAGCATCGAGTCCTTGTCACCGGTCCACGTGGTCTGGGTGATCGCTGCCCTGACGGTCGTCATGAAGAGTCCTCCCGGGTGATGGCTACGCTGCCGCTTGGAACGTTATCCTCTTGGTTGAACATTTCCCATGCTTTTCCCGAGCGTAAATTCCCGGCCGTCCTCGGCGGCACGAACGGAGCCGTCACCGTGAGCCGCTCCCCCGACCTCGCCACGCTGGCCGACCGGTCCCCGCAGGGCATCGCGGGCGCCTTCGGCCGCGCGATCCGCTCCGGCGAGCTCGCACCCGGTGAGCGCCTGCCGACGGTGCGCGAGGTCGCGGCCGAGCTCGGCGTCAGCCCGGCCACCGTCAGCGCGGCGTGGCAGGCACTGCGGCGTACGGGCGTGGTCGTCTCGCGGGGACGCTCCGGCACCTTCGTGCGCGAGACGCCACGTCCGTGGCTGAGCCCGCGTCAGCGTGGGCTGGTCGGCGCCAGTCCGGCCGGGCTGCGCATGGACCTCTCGCGCGGCACCCCCGACCCGTCGCTGCTGCCCAGCCTCGGCCCCGCGTTCGGCCGGGTCTCCGCCCGCGCCGGCACCGGCGTCTATCAGGACGAGCCCGTGCTGCCCCAGCTTCGATCGGTGCTCGAGGCGACCTGGCCCTATCCCGCCGAGTTGATCACCGTGGTCGACGGCGCCACCGACGGGATCGCCCGGGTGCTCGAACAGTGCGTCCACCTCGGCGACCGGGTCGCGTTGGAGTCTCCCGGCTTCCCGCCGTTCTACGACCTCGTGGAGTCGCTGGGGGCGGAGATCGTCCCCCTCGCGATGGACGCCTCCGGGGTCCGACCCGAGTCCCTGCGCGCCGCGCTCGATGCCCGACCGGTCGCGGTGGTCCTCCAGCCGCGCGCCCAGAACCCGACCGGGGTCTCGATGTCTCCCGAGCGGGCGCGTCAACTGGCCGCCGTGCTGACGAGACGACGCCGCCAACCGCTGCCGTGGATCGTCGAGGACGACCACTCCGGCGCGATCAGCACCAGCCCTGACGTCTCGCTGGGCAGCTTCGTGCCCGAGCGGGTCGTGCACGTGCGCAGCTTCTCCAAGTCACACGGCCCCGACCTGCGGATAGCCGCGTTGGGTGGGCCCGCGGAGATGGTCGACCCACTCGTGGCGCGACGGATGCTCGGGCCCGGCTGGACCTCACGGATGGTGCAGACGATCCTCCACGACCTGCTGACCCAGGCGCGGTCGATGGACGAGGTCTCCGAGGCCCGCCGGCAGTACTTCGGCCGTCAGCGCGACCTGGCCGCCCGGCTGGCCGAGCAGGGGATCACCGTCAGCACCCCCGACGGCATCAACCTCTGGCTGCCGGTGCACCACGAGCGCGCGGCCCTGCTCCACCTGGCCGCCGAGGGCATCCGCGTCGCCGGCGGCACGCCGTTCTTCCCCGGCGACACCCGCACGCCGCACATCCGGATCACCTCGGGTCTCGTCGATCCGGAGCACGCCGACGAGGTGGCCGCCGCCCTGATGGCCGCGGCGACCGCGGCCTGAGACCGCCGCCGCTTCGCCCGCCGTCGGCAGCGGGCACGTCCTACAAGTTCACGCATTGCATCTTCCTGCACGGCGATCTCCATAGACCGATGTCCATCGCGTTGCCATTTTGTGCAGTGCGCCTGTTACTCCTCAGGTGCATCCGGTGGCCGAGATCCGGCCATGAAGGAGAGGACCCCCCGTGACACGCTCACACTCGAGCACTCCACGACTGGCAGGCCTGGCAACACTGGCCCTGTCCGCCGCGACCCTGGCAATGCCGATGACCTCGGTCGCGCCGGCCTCCGCCGCCCAGGACGAGCCCAGCTCGATCCAGGCAGCGCATGACAAGGCGGCCCAGTGGATCGCCAGGCACGAAGGCAGGCTCAAGCTGGCCCAAGGCGACAAGCTCGTCCGCGCCGCCACCTTCCAGGGCGGCAACAACACCGTCGCCGTGGCCTATGAGCGGCTGCACCAGGGGCTGCCCGTCATCGGCGGCGACTTCGTCGTCGTCACCGGCGCCGGCGGCGAGGTCCTCAACACCGAGGTGGCGCAGACAGCCCCCGTCGACGTCGCCTCCACCACGCCGGCGATCACGCGGGACCGGGCCATCGCGATCTCCCGTGGTCAGGTCGACGCCGTCGAGAACGTCGAGCCCACTGCCCTGGTCATCTGGCAGGACGGCGCCACCAGCCACCTCGCCTACGAGACCACCATCTCGGGCCGGGACGCCGGCGAGGCATCGCGCCAGTCCGTGTACGTCGACGCGCAGGACGGCGCAGTCCTCGCGATCACGGAGCACGTGGTCGACGGCAGCGGGAGTGCGGCCTACAGCGGCCCCAACCCGCTGGCCTTCAACACCACCCTCGCGGGCAGCACCTACTCCATGCGCGACTCCGCCGCGACGACGCTGACGTGTGCCGACTCGGCCAACAACGTCGTCTTCAGCGGTCCGGACGACTCGTGGGGCAACGGCGTCGCGACCAGCCGCGAGACCGGCTGCGTCGACGCGTTCTACGGCGCGCAGCAGATGCGGATGATGATGTCCTCCTGGCTGGGCCGCAGCGGCATGAACGGCACCGGAGGCTGGGTGCCGATCAAGGTCGGCCTCAACGACATCAACGCCTACTACGACGGCACGCAGGTCCAGATCGGTCACAACCAGGCCGGCTCGTGGATCGGCGAGCTCGACGTGATCGCGCACGAGTTCGGCCACGGCGTCGACGACAAGACGCCCGGCGGCATCTCCGGCTCGGGGACCCAGGAGTTCGTGGGTGACGTGTTCGGCGCGCTCACCGAGTTCTACGACAACCAGGCGGCGGCGTACGACGGTCCCGACTGGACGGTGGGCGAGGAGATCAACCTCGTCGGCCAGGGCCCGATCCGCAACATGGCCGACCCTGCCGCCGCCGGCGACCCGAGCTGCTACACCAGCGCGATCCCGACCACCGAGGTGCACGCGGCGGCCGGTCCCGGCAACCACTGGTTCTACCTGCTCGCCCAGGGCGGGATCTCGAAGTGCGACGGCACCAGCGTGACCGGGATCGGCGTCCAGAACGCCGGCAAGATCATGTACAACGCGATGCTGATGAAGACCACCGGGGCGTCCTACCTCAAGTACCGCACCTGGACGCTGCAGGCGGCCAAGAACCTGGACGGCACCTGCGCCCAGTTCAACGCGGTGAAGAGCGCGTGGGACGCGGTCGACGTGCCCGCCCAGGCGGCGGACCCGACGTGTGCCACCACCCCGCCTCCCACCGGCGGCAACATCCTGCTCAACCCGGGCTTCGAGTCCGGTGCGGCGTCGTGGGCCGGCAACACCGCAGTGATCAGCACCAACACCGGGCGCCCGGCGCGCACCGGCTCCTACAAGGCATGGCTCGGCGGCAACGCCACGACCTCGACGGAGACCCTGACCCAGACGGTCACCGTCCCCTCGACGGCCACGGCGGCGAACCTGTCCTACTGGATCCGTACCGACACCGCCGAGTCGGGCACCACCGCCTACGACACCATGAAGGTCCAGGTCGTCGTCGGCGGCGTCACCACGACGCTGCGCACCTTCAGCAACGTCGGCACCAACGCGACCTACACGCAGTTCAGCCACAGCCTGCTCGCCTACAAGGGTCAGGCAGTCACGGTGAAGTTCCTGATGAACGAGGACGCCTCGCTCCAGACGAGCTTCGTCGTCGATGACACCGCAGTCAGCGTGAGCTGACTCGCACCTGAGCGGATCGGCCCCGGGGAATTATCCGGGGCCGATCTGCGTAGGGCCTGTCATGACTGTCCCGAATCTGACCCTCCATGACGGCACGTCCATCCCCCAGCTCGGCTTCGGTGTCTTCCAGGTCCCCCCGGAGGAGACCGCCGCGACCGTGCGCACCGCCTTCGAGGTGGGCTACCGCCACATCGACACGGCGCAGATGTACCAGAACGAGGAGGGCGTCGGCACCGCCATCAAGGACTCCGGTCTCGACCGCGGCGACCTCTACATCACCACCAAGCTCAACAACGGCTTCCACCGACCCGACGACGCCCGCCGCTCGCTCGAGAAGTCGCTGAGCCGGCTCGGCCTCGACCAGGTCGACCTGTTCCTCATCCACTGGCCGCTGCCGACGCAGTACGACGGCGACTTCGTCTCCACCTGGGAGACGCTCGCCGCGCTCCAGGCGGAGGGCAGGACGCGCTCGATCGGCGTCTCCAACTTCCAGCCCGACCACCTCGACGAGATCGTTTCCAAGACGGGCGTCGTGCCGGTCGTCAACCAGGTCGAGGTGCACCCGTTCTTCGCCAACGAGGCGGTCCGCGCGGCCAACGCCCGCCATGGCGTGCTGACCGAGGCCTGGTCGCCGATCGCGCAGGGCAAGGTCCACGACGACGACGTGATGGGTGAGATCGCCGCCCTCGTCGGCAGGTCCCCGGCCCAGGTCGCGCTGCGCTGGCACCTCCAGCGCGGCGACATCGTCTTCCCCAAGTCGATGCACCGCGAGCGGATGCAGCAGAACTTCGAGCTCTTCGACTTCGAGCTCTCGCACGAGCAGATGGCGTCGGTCTCCGCGCTGGATCTCGGCGAGGCCGGCCGGATGGGCCCGAACCCGGACGAGTTCGACTGGATCCCGGCCTGATCCTTCTTGCCGTCCCTGATCGCCGGCAACTGGCGGCGGCCGACATCCGGATCGCCAAGATCCATGTCGTACGCCGCCAGTTCGCGGCGTTCGTCGGACGACTCGGCCGCCCCGCTGACGACCTGAGCCGTCAGATCCCGAGCGAGCGTGTCCACCGGGTCAACAGGTGGGTGAGGCGCGCGCGCTCGATCTCGGAGAACCCGGCCAGCAGCCGCTCCTCGTTGGCGAAGTGGATCCCGACCACCTCGTCGATGAGTTCTCGACCAGATGACGTGAGCGCAATGCGGCGTACGCGCCCGTCGTGCTCGACGCGCTCGCGCGTCACCAACCCGGCGGCCGCCAGCCGGTCGACGCGCTTGGTCACCGTTCCGGACGTGATCACGGTGGTCTCGGCGAGCTGGCCGGGTGTCAGCGCGAACGGGGAGCCGGCGCGGCGCAGGGCGGCGAGCACGTCGAACTCCCCGTCGGACAGGCCGGCCCTCTCGAACACCGGGCGCAGTTCGGCGTGCAGCACGTCGGCCAACCGGTGCAGCCGGCCGATGATCCCCATCGCGCTGGTGTCCAGGTCGGGCCTCTCCCGCGCCCACTGCTGCTGGATCCGGGCGACGTGGTCGAGGTCATCACTCACGAGAGGAATATATCTGCCGCCGCAGACATTATCTCTTCCATGGAAACTATACTGCGGAGCCGGG
>NZ_JANPEO010000125.1:0-5206 GCF_031422975.1 Nocardioides sp.
CAGCAGGTCCTCGGTTCAAGTCCGAGTGTCGGCTCCACTCCCCCCTGTTTGAGCGTGAGCTCACCGACTGTATGTCGCAACCAGTTGGTGAGAGTCAGCATCAGGTCAGACGCAGGCGCTCGGTCGGGGCCAGCCCGGTCACGTGGCAATCCAGGCGTCGATCTCGCTCAGCAGCCCCGTCTTCCGCCCCTCGGGCAGGAAGCTGGCCGTGACCGAGTTGCGCGCCAACCGGGCCATCACCTCGTCGCTGAAGCCGAACGTCGCCCGCAGGGCCTCGTAGTTCGTGTCCGCGTAGCCCCCGAAATAGGCCGGGTCGTCGGAGTTGACCGTGACCAGAACGCCCGCCTCGAGGAAGGCCGGCAGCGGATGGTCCGCCAGCGTATCCACGCACCGGAGCCGTACGTTGGACAGCGGACACATGGTCAGCGGGGTCCCGGCGCGCGCCAACCGATCCATCAGGGCCGGGTCATCGATCGCCTGGATGCCGTGGTCGACCCGCTCGATGTGCAGCAGGTCGAGCGCCTCGGTCACCGATGCGGCCCCGCCCTCCTCGCCCGCGTGAGCGACCCGGTGGAGTCCCAGTTCACCGGCGCGGGCGTACAGGCGTTGGAACTTGGCGGGCGGGTTGCCGACCTCGGCCGAGTCCAGACCGATCCCGATGATCGGCGCACCGGCCTCCTCCAGAGCGGCCAGAATCCCCAGTGCCTCCTCCTCGGAGCGGTCCCGGTGGAAGCAGGCGATCAGCTCGACGGTCGTGCCGTGGTCGCGTTCGGCGGCGGCGATGCCCGACGCCAGCCCGTCCAGGACCCGCTGGAGCGGGATGCCGCGGGCGACGTGGGGCTGCGGGTCGAAGAACGCTTCGACGTGGCGTACGCCGCCGGCGGCCGCCCGGGCGACATAGGCGGTCACCAGGTCGCTGAAGTCCTCCTCGGTCTGCAGCACGGTGAGGTTCGCGTAGATCAGGTCCAGGAAGCTCTGCAGGTCGGTGAACTCGTACCGACCGCGCAGGTCCTCCAGGTCGGCGTAGGGCAGCTCGACCTTGTTTCGGCGGGCCAGTTCCAGCACGGTCTCCGGCTCCAGGGTGCCTTCGAGATGGAGGTGCAACTCGACCTTGGGAAGGGTGCTCAGATCGCGCATCGGGTTCCCTTCTGGACGCTGCCGGTCACGGTGCGGTGACACCGAGGCTCGCGCTCACCACGCGCTCCGGCGCCTGGGCCAAGGTATACAGCACCAGCGATACGACCGTGGTGACCACCACCATCGGCTCGTTCTGCCGCGAGAACCTCGTGGCGCCCTATGGAGTGATGCCCAGCGTCTTCTACATCGCCCTACAGATGACAGCGCCGATCGCAGTCCGACGCTCAGCGCAAGCCGCGCCGGGTGACGCATCGAGAGCCGGGGCGCTGCATGCCGTCGAGGGCCCTGGTCGTCACTGCCGTGATCAACGGCCTCCTCGCGGCGCCGCTGCTCGTCCTCGTGATGCTCGTCTCCAACAACCGCGACGTCATGGGCGAGCGTACGAACGGCCGGCGCCTCAACGTCCTCGGCTGGGGCACCACGGTGGTCATGGCGGTCGCCGCGATCGCGCTCGTGGTCATCACGGTCGCGGGTTAGTATCGGGTGACGCGGCGCTGATGCCTGGATCGAGCGATGGACACCGTCAGTCGCCGGATGACGGACCGTCATGACCCCATCGGCCCAACGCCACACAGTGAAGGTCGCTCGAGCCTCCGCGCACATCGGCATCTTGGCCGGGTTCGAATCGGCACGATATCGGGCCTTCGCTCGGGCGTCTGATCAGGGAGCCGGACTCATGGTGATCCGAACGGGCGCGGCGGTGACGACACCATCCCTGCCCTGTGGCCGACCCGGAGCCTGAGACGATGTGGGAGCTTGGCGTCAACCCGCTGGAGCTGGTCGCGCGGACGACGATCATCTACGTGCTCTTCCTCGGCGCCCTGCGCCTGTCCGGGAAGCGCGAGATCGGGCAGTTCACGCTGTTCGATCTGGCGATGGTGCTCCTCGTCGCCAACGCCCTCCAGCCGGCCATGACCGGCGCGGACCAGTCGGTCCTGGGTGGGGCGATCATCCTGGCCACGATCTTCGTCCTCAATCGCCTCGTCTCGGAAGCCCGCGTCAGGGTCCCCTTCGTTCGGCGGGTCCTCGAGTTCAAGTCGACAACGATCGGTCGAGACGGGAAGTGGCTCAAGGCGGAGTTTGCCCGGCAGGGCATCGACCTCGGCGATGCCGACGCAGCCCTTCGGCAGCACGGCCTCGAGCACGTGGAGCAGATGAAGCTGGCCACCCTGGAAGAGGACGGCTCGATCAGCATCGTTGCTGCCGACGACGGCGCGTCGGTCGAGGTCCATCGGCGAAGCCGTCGATCCCGACTGTAGTCGCGCCAATGGCGTGCGCGGGGTCACACGTGCGCCGGATGAGCGGGCACCTCAGAGGGCTGACTCCGGACGGCTAGCCGTGACTCCGCCAGCGAGGCGCAGAAGCACCCCGCCGCAACGGTCTTGCGGGCGGGGTGCGCATTGCGAGAGTAGAGCCCCGTATCAGTGGCCCCGGCTGGCAGCGGTGACTCGCCGGGTCAGGCGTGGCTGTCCCCGTGGCCAGCCTTGTGGACGGCGTCCTGGACGTCGCCCACGCTGCCCTGGACCTTGCCTTCGACCTTCTGGATCTTGCCCTTCGTCTCCTGCTCCTTGTCGCCGGTCAGCTTGCCGACGCCTTCATTGACAGTGCCCTTGACGGTATTGACGGCACCCTTGACGTGCCGGTCAGACATCAGACGCTCTTGCTCGCGCCGCGCGACTGGAAGAACCGCGCGACGAAGATGACGACGACGGCGCCGAACACGGCGACGACGAGGCTGGATAGGTTCAAGCCCGTGATGTCGGCGACGCCGAGCACGGTTCCCGCGATGAAGCCGCCGACCACGGCGCCCACGATCCCGAGGATGATCATCATGATCAGGCCCTCACCGCCGCCCATGATCAGGTTGGCGATGAAGCCGGCGATGGCGCCGAGCACGATCCAAGCGAGGATTCCCATGAGAGCTGTTCCTTTCGTGGTGCGCCCGTCCGGGACGGGCCGCGCAGATAGCGGAGGATCACCCGTCCGCAGCGGGGACCGCGAATGCGGTCAGACGGTTGCTGCGGACGACCGACGCCCGAAGATCCCGATGACCCAGAGCACGATGAGCTCGAGGATCGTCCAGCCGACGAAGGCCACGATGGCGGTGACGTCGAGGACGGAACCCGCGGCGCGGAGCGAGTCCGTCCGCAGGATCCCCTCGAACGGCGCGACGAACACCTGGCTGATGTCGAGGATCGCGGATACGAGGGCATTGGCTTCCCGCGCGTCGAGCAAGAGCAGGACGATGCGCGCCCCGATGACGATCTGGATGAGCCCGAAGACGAGGACCACGATGCGGCGGGCGAGCTCGGCACCACCGGGGCCCGATCTGGTGGTCCGTTGGCTGTCCGTCTGCACGGTCGCCTGGCCGGTGGCCGTGGGTTCCTGGGTGGTGACGACGGTCCGGTCGACCTGATCGCTGGCTATGGCGTTCTCCCTGCCCTCGGCATCCGGGGGAGCGGGGTCTGGTGACCACGCCGAGCTACTCGCCGGCCGATGCTATGCCCATATCGAACACCCCCGGCGGCGCGGCGTCATGACGGCCCGTCATCCGCTCGGGGATTCGGCGCCTCGCAGACGTCAGCCGACCCGCCTTTGCGCTAAGATTCGGCTGCATCGCCCCAGACCCTGGGCGATGGCCTCTCGGGGCTGCAGGCACCCTGCTTCACAGTGGAGCTCGCGGCAGACATGACGACCCAGCGCATGGAACCCCAGGCGGCCTAAGCCCACCGCGCTATCGTGCTCCACGAGCGCCAGCTGGTCGTGGACCTCATCGAGCTCACCCTCAATCACGGCCTGTTCATCGTCCGGGCGGCCCGCACCCTCGCCGAGGCCGACGCCCTCCTGGCCGAATGGCATCCGCACCTTGCCGTGGTCGATATGGACCACGATGACAGCACCGCCCTGCTCGGGCGGCTGGGCGCCTCGAGCCAGCTGACAAGGCGCGTCACGCCGGCCCTGGGCCTGACGCGACGGGGTGACCTCAAGACGAAGCTCAAAGCCTTCGACCTCGGCGTCGACGACATCATCACGATGCCCTTCTCCCCCGAGGAGCTGCTGGCCCGCTCGATCGTCATCACCCGGCGCGCGACGGGCGTGGGCCTGCCGCTCATCCCAACGATCACGCTCGGGGAGATCGAGATCGACATCCTGAGCCGGGAGGTGCGCACGGGGACCGCGATCGTCCACCTGTCCGGCATCGAGCAGAGCCTCATCTACCTGCTCGCCAGCCGGAGCGGCCGCGTCGTCTCGCGCGACGAGATCCTGGACGCGATCTGGGGCACCGACTTCGTCGCCGAGAGCAACATCGTCGATCGCCACATCGGCAGCCTGCGGACGAAACTCCAGGATGACTACCGGCACCCACGGTTCATCGCGACCGTTCCCGGTCGCGGCTACCGCTTCATCCCGACCTTCTCGAACACGGGCTGGGCTGGCGAAGGGGATCCAGGCCACAAGGCGAGCGCCTGATCGACGGGCGCGCCCGGGCGCGAGTCGCGTCTGGTGGTGCGTAGGGCGCCCTATTAGGACGTGAGGGTGCCGACCGGGACCGCGAACACGCCATCGGGCCGCCGATAGGCGTAGCCAAGGCGCTACCGTGCAAGGGTGGGCTCCGCTCATGTGATCGGTCTTACCCCGCCGACGAGGGCGCCCTGCGCGAGCACTCGACGAGACCGCGATCACGAGCCTCACGGCGACAAAGGCTTGGGCCCTGCCGTCAAGAAACAGCAGGTCGTCGGTTCAAGTCCGAGTGTCGGCTCCAGCTATCGCAGTCATGAACGATTCGTGCCATGGCGCCGCCTGGCCCTGCATGTGCGCAGTCCGGGGGATGGCTGGACCGGCGCCGCGTGGCTCCGGATCGACAGCCAGACCCGTCGGGCCCACTCGAGGTCGTCGCTGGTGACCGTCACGAGCAACAGCCGTCCATCCGTTGCGAGCAGGCCCGACAGCAGCCTTGATGCCATGGCGGGCTGGGGCGCCACGCACGTCGTGGCTCGCCCCAGCAGGCCTGCTGGCACCTCGTCGACCGGTGATCCATCCAGGGGCGAGGCTTGCCGCAGGATCCGGC
>NZ_JANPEO010000126.1:0-4508 GCF_031422975.1 Nocardioides sp.
CGCGAATGATCTTGTAACGAACACCCGGAAGGTCCTTCACCCGGCCGCCGCGCACGAGCACGATCGAGTGCTCTTGCAGGTTGTGCCCCACGCCTGGGATGTACGCCGTAACCTCGACGCCGCTGGACAGGCGCACACGTGCGACCTTGCGCAGAGCGGAGTTCGGCTTCTTCGGAGTGGTGGTGTAGACGCGGGTGCAAACACCGCGTCGCTGGGGCGAACCCTTGAGGGCAGGTGTCTTGCTCTTGGACACCTTGTCCTGGCGGCCCTTGCGGACCAACTGCTGAATGGTGGGCACCGAGTGGTTCCCTTTCTTTGGTTTGATCTCTCGCAACGGCGCTCTGCCGAGGCGGGTCGTGTCGGGAACAGCCACGGTGAGGTGGTTGGTGCCCGGCTGCGCACTGCGCAGGTGACGCGTGTCCGGGCCGATTCAGGGCACGCCTGAGCACAGGCCAAACACGAGGAGTCAATCTACCGGGGGGTCCACGACCGGTCAAAACGCGGAGAGGCGCTGAGCGTGACGCCCTTGGACCGGGCGAACAGCACGCTCGCCAGCGCGATGCCGGTGATCGTCAGGAGGCCGCCCAGGATGAGCGTCCAGCGAGCACCGAAGGCCTCCCCGATCCAGCCGATCACGGGCGCCCCGACGGGCGTGCCGCCCATGAAGATCATCATGTAGAGCGCCATCACCCGCCCGCGCACGCCCGGCTCGGTGTGCAGCTGCATGTAGGCGTTGGCGCTGGTGATGAGCGTCAGCGCCGAGATGCCGATCAGCGGGGTCATCAGCGCGAACGTGAGATAGGAGGGCATCAGGCCCGACAGCGTGACGAGCGCACCGAAGACCAGCCCGGCGCCGATCACCAGCCGCTGGCGGACCCGCTCACGCCGAGCGGCCAGGAGGGCGCCGCTCAGCGAGCCCACGGCCAGGAAGGTGCCCAGCAGGCCGTACTGCGTCGGGCCCTTGTCGAAGACCTCGGTGGCCATCAGGGCGCTGGTCATCTGGAAGTTCAGGCCGAAGGTGCCCGCACTGAAGACGACCGCCAGGATCAGCATCAGGTCGGAGCGGGCGCGGACGTAGGCGAAGCCCTCCCGGATCGCTCCCGGGCCACGATGGGTGAGCGCGGGTGAGTCCAGAAGGGTGGCGTCCATGCTGCGCAACGTCAGGACGGGCGCGGCATAGGAGACGGCGTTGAGCAGGATCACCCAGCCGGTGGCCACGACTCCCCCGCCGAACGCTGCGATCAGCAGGCCGGCGACACCCGGACCGACCAGCCGGGCGGCGTTGAAGCTCGCCGAGTTGAGGCCCACCGCATTGGTGAGGTCGTCTGCCTCGACGATCTCGGAGACGAACGACTGCCGCGCCGGCGCGTCGAAGGCGGCGGCCAGGCCGAGCACGAAGGCGAGGACGTAGACGTGCCAGATCTGGGCGGTGCCGGTGACGGCGAGCAGACCCAGCAGGAGCGCCGGCACGGCCATCGCCATGTTGGTGATCTGGAGCAGCCGCCGCTTCGGCATCCGGTCGGCGACCAGGCCGGAGAACGGTCCGAGCAGCAGGAACGGGAGGAACTGCAGGCCCGTCGCGATGCCGAGGGCGGCGCCGGAGTTGCCGGTCAGCTGGAGCACGAGCCAGTCCTGCGCGACGCGCTGCATCCACGTGCCCGTGTTGGACACGACCCCGCCTGCGGCGTACAGGCGGTAGTTGGGGTTGCGCAGCGAGCGGAAGGTGGGACTCAAGGCTGTGTTCGTGCTCCTGGGATTCAGTCGGCCTGGGAGAGCCGGTCGAGGATGGGGGCGGCGCGACGCAGGGCGGCGCGCTCGTCGGGGGACAGGTGGGTGAGCTGGACCGCGAGCCAGGCGTCGCGACGCGAACGGTCGGCGAGGACCACCTCACGGCCGTGGTCGGTCAGGGACACGACGACGACGCGCCCGTCGGTCGCGTGCGGGCTCCTCGCCACGGTGCCGAGGTCCTCCAGGCACGTCACGGTGCGCGTCATGGACGGTGGCTGGACCCGCTCCAGGCGGGCGAGCTCACCGATGGTCAGGTCCCCCCGCCTCAGCAGGAGCCCGAGCACCGCCATCTGGCCGAGGCTCAGGTCGTTGTCGGGGTGCCGCTCGTTGGCCAGGCGACGGCGCAGCCGCATGACGCCGACCCGGAGCTCGGCGGCGAGCCCCGCGTCCGTGCGGGCAACGGCTTCAGTGGTAGGCATAACACTTAGCATAACTCATTAGTTGTGCTAAGCATTCCCGCACGGTGAGAGCCGCGTGGACGCACGCGGGCGAGAGGCTCAGCCCACCCAGGCGGAGATCGGGCTGATCGCGAAGTAGAGGACGAACATCGCCGCGACGACCCACATCAGCGGGTGGATGTCGCCGGCCTTGCCGCGCACGAGCTTGATCAGCACGTAGGCCAGGAAGCCGGCGCCGATGCCCGCAGAGATCGAGTAGGTGAACGGCATCAGCACGATCGTCAAGAAGGCCGGCAGCGCGATCTCGAGGTCGTCCCAGTCGATGCCGCGGACCTGCTGCATCATCAGGAAGCCGACGAGCACGAGCGCCGGGACGGCGGCCTCGTTGGGGATGATCTCGACCACCGGCGAGAACAGCGTGGCCAGCAGGAACAGCACGCCGGTGACGACCGAGGCGAGACCGGTGCGGGCACCCTCGCCGACACCGGACGCGCTCTCGATGTAGGAGGTGTTGCTGGACACGCTCGCGGCGCCACCCGCCGCGGCAGCGATCGAGTCGACGATCAGGATGCGCTTGGTGTTGGGCGGGTTGCCCTCGGCGTCGAGCAGGCCGGCCTCGGCGCCGATCGCGGTCATGGTGCCCATGGTGTCGAAGAAGTCGGCGAGCAGCAGGGTGAAGACGAGCAGGACGACCGTGACGAAGCCGGCGTTCTCCCACGAGCCGAGCAGGTTGAAGTTGCCGATCAGGCCGAAGTCCGGGACGTCGACGACCTTGTCCGGGAGCGCCGGCACGTTGAGGTTCCAGCCCTTGGGGTTGACCCCGTCCGCGGTGAACGTCGGACCGACGTCGGCAACCTTCTCGACGATGATCGCGATGACGGTGGTGATCGCGATCGAGATCAGGATCGCGCCCTTGACGTGCCGCACGTAGAGGGCGATGACGAGGACCAGCCCGACCGCGAACACGAAGACGGGCCAGCCGGCGAGCTGGCCGCCGATGCCCAGCTCGACGGGGACGGGACCGGCTCCGGTGCGGCGTACGAACCCGGCATCGACCAGTCCGATGAGGGCGATGAACAGCCCGATGCCGACCGAGATGGCGATCTTGAGCTGGGCGGGTACGGCGTGGAAGACCGCCTCACGGAAGCCGGTCAGGACCAGCACGAGGATGACCAGGCCCTCGATCACGACAAGACCCATCGCGTCGGCCCACGTCATCTGGCTGGCGACCGAGAACGTGACGAACGCGTTGAGGCCGAGTCCCGTCGCGAGGGCGAGGGGGTAGTTGGCCACGACGCCCATCAGGATCGTGAGCACGCCGGCCGCCAGCGCCGTCGCGGCCGCGATCTGCGGGAAGGTGCCGACGACATCGCCGTTGATGTCCTTGCCCTGCAGCAGGATGATGGGGTTCAGGACGATGATGTAGGCCATCGTCAGGAACGTCACGATGCCGCCGCGGACCTCACGACCCAGGGTCGACCCACGCTCGCTGATCCGGAAGAACCCGTCGAGTCCGCGGGTGCTGGTGGGCTGCTGGGGCTTGCGGGTCTTCTTGGTCACGAACACGGAGTGTGGCAGAAGCGTCCTTCGTCCGTGTTTCGCCCCCGACCCCCGCGTGTAGCGTGGCCGTGTGGACCTGGGCGACGAGCAGCCGACACGGCACGAGATCGGCAACCGCACCTACATCGTCGCCGACGTCGACCCGCTCGACGTGGACGGCATCCGCACCGTCAGCGTGGGCGTCGGCCTGTGGCTGCTGGGCTTCGTGGCCCTGCTCCCCTTCTACGGCCGGCTCGAGGAGTCCGGCCGCGGCTGGTGGCTGTGGACCTGCCTGGCCGGGTTCGGCCTCGGCCTCCTCGGCTGGGAGTACTGCCGCCGCCGCAAGCACACCCGCGACGAGCGTCGCGGTCACTGAGGCTCGATGGACGGCTTCGACCCGGCGGCGAGCTTCGGACCCGACGCGGCGAGCCGGTACGACGCGTCTCCCCGCGGTGACGAGGCGGAGACCGTCGACCTCCTCGCCCTTCTCGCCGGCGACGGCCCGGCGCTCGAGCTGGCCATCGGGACCGGCCGGGTGGCGCTGCCTCTGGCCGGACGTGGTCTCCGGGTGGACGGGATCGAGCTCTCCCCGGCGATGATCGACCGGCTGCGGGCCAAGCCGGGCGGCGCCGACCACGCGGTCACGCTGGGCGACATGACCACCGCCGGCACCGGCACGTCGTACCCGCTGGTGTTCCTGGTCTTCAACACGATCTTCAACCTGCTCACCCAGGACGAGCAGGTCGAGTGCTTCCGCAACGCGGCGCGGCACCTCACCGACAC
>NZ_JANPEO010000127.1:0-9983 GCF_031422975.1 Nocardioides sp.
AGGTTGGCGACCGACGCCGCCCTGAGGGCCCAGGGCCGGGTGATGCGGACCGCGGCGCTGATGGCCAGCCACACCAGGACGAGCGTGATGACCACGTCGGCCAGGAGCACCAGCAGGGCCACTGGCGAAGCGTCGACACCGACCACCGTGAGCGTCGCCGCGCCGAGCAGCACCCCAGCCGCCGCCACCGGCATGGCCACCAGCCGCGCTTCCCACCGTTGCGCGCTCTCGAGCTCGTCGAGCGGCATGCCCAGCGCCGCCAAGGACGCAACGGACCGCTTCCGATCGAGCATCGACTCGACCGAGTGGACGGCCAGTGTGCCGATGGCGACCAGCAGGGCCACCAGGAGCGCACTCGCCACCAGCGCGAGCGAGATGTAGTAGAACGGGTCGCTGACGTCATCGGCCACCAGGTCGGCGGCGACTGCCCCTCCACCTCCCGAGACCAGCGCGATCGCGCCCACCGCCGCCGCAGCACGACCGGCCGGGCGAGGGTCGGCGACGAGTCGGCGGGCGGCGAGCAGCCCGGCCGGGGAGGCTGTCCGGGACTCGGCGAAACGACCGGCCCGATACGCGGCCCAGGGGGCGAGGGCGATCACGCCGAGGACGGTTAGCCCGATGAACGCGAGCGGGGCCGCGTCGGAGGCGGTGCCCAGCGTGATCGACACCGGTATCGCAGCGAGCGGGAGCAACAGACCCCACGGACGCGGCGGAGCCGAGGCCTGACGTCGGGACACACCCAAGGGCGTGACGACCACGCCGCGAGAGGCGCGTCCACCCACGATGACGCCGGCCACAGTGGTGCCGACGACCACCAGCAGCGCTTCCCACCACTGCGGCGCGACCGATGTCGGCACCAACCGGAGCCCGAGGGTGGACACATATCCGTTGCCTTGAAGGGCGACTCCCGCAGGAGTGCCGCCGAGGACCTGGCGCAGCAGCCAGTAGACCGCGATCCCTGCCAGGCTTCCCGCGAAGGCCGGGATCCCCACCTCGAGCGCGCCCAGGCGCCGGACGTCCCCCGGGGTGGCCCCGGCCAGCCGGAGCGCCGCCAGCCGTCGGTCGCGGGCAGCGGTGCCGAGTCGGACGGCCTGGTAGAGCAGCAGCAGCGGCGGCAGCGTGAGCAGTCCCGTGGCGAACGCAGTACCCCCACGGGTGCCCGGGTCCGCGACGAGATTGAAGAGCGCTTCGTCGGGACTGTCGGGAAGCCGGGCGAAGCTCACCATGAGGAGCAACAACGCACAGACCCCCGCCGTGCACGAGCCGAGCAACAGCATCCGTGGCAACCCGCCGGCGCGGGTCAGGGTCAGCGAGAGCCGGATCACGAGATCACCGGAGTCAGCTCGACCACACCGTCGCGGATCACGACCTCCCGATCTGCGCTCGCGGCCACCCGGTTGTCGTGGGTGACCATGACGACAGTGGCGCCGCTCTCGCGCGCGGTGGTGAGCAGCGCCGCGAGGACGTGCTCGCCACTCACCGTGTCGAGTGCACCCGTGGGCTCGTCGGCGAAGATCACCCGCGGGCCGGTCACGAGAGCCCGCGCGATCGCCACCCGCTGCCCCTCACCGCCCGACATCTCGCCGGGGAGGGCGTCGGCCACGTCCAGCGCCCCGAGTCGCTCGAGCCAGCCGGTCGCCATGGTGGTCGCCGCGCGGCGATCGTGCTTCTCCAGGAGCAACGGCAGAGCCACGTTCTGTACGGCGGTGAGCTCAGGCACGAGTTGACCGAACTGCAGGACCAATCCGAACTCGCGCCTGCGCAGCCGAGTCCGGTCGTTCTCGGACAGATCGCTCAGCTTGCGAGCGTCGTACCAGACCTCCCCGGCCTCGGGCCGGAGCACTCCGGCCAGGCAGAGAAGCAGGGTGGACTTGCCGCTGCCGGACGGTCCGGTGACCGCGACGACCTCGCCTTCCTCCACCGCGAGCGACGTCCCCCGCAGCGCCTCGGTCCGACCGAACGCCTTGCGGACTGCTCGAGCCTCCACGACTGCCTCGCTCATGAACGAACCTTTCCCTGTGGGGCCACCCGGGCCGCTGCTGCTTGCAACCAACGCAGGTCCGCGTCCAGATGGAAGATGGTGTGGTCGATCGCGATCTGCTGGTCGGGGTCGGCATCCCTGCCCTGGAGAGCGATGAGTTCTCGCATCCGCGCCAGGTGCACGACTCGTTGTCGGCGCAGGAAGTCGCCGGCGTCGACTCCCATGTGCAGAGACGTAAGCGTCTTCCGGAGCAGGTCGTCGGCGGCGTACGGCCCCGCCTGCTCGGGCTCGTCGAGCCACGCCGCCAGTGACGTCTCCCCCGCGGACGTCAAGGCGTACGTGGTCCGCTCCGGGCCACCGTCCTGCGATGTCTCGGCCACCTCGACCAGGCCGTCGCGCTCGAGGCGCGACAGTGTGGAGTAGACCTGCCCGTACGCCAGAGGCTTGGCGCTCGGGAACCGGGAGTCGTGCTCCCGCTTCAGGTCGTAGCCGTGCGCGGGCCCGGCCGAGAGCACGCCGAGGAGGACATGACCGATGCTCATGCTCGAACTATACACCTAGTGACTACTCCACGTGAATAGTCGGCCGCTGGCCGAGCCTGGCCACCAGCTCGCGCCCGAGGTCACGGCCCGAGAGCCACGCGGTCTCGACCTTCGGCGAAGCGCCCCAGCCGTCACCGCATGCTCCGAGCAGCCCGTCGGGCCCCTCCACGATCGCCCAGGGCTCGATGCGCTCCCCTACAGGCCTCGCGAACGTCCAGCGGTGTACGTGCACCTCGTCGGGCTCGGGCAGGCGCAGGACGCGACGCAGCGCCTGGACCAGCTCCGGTCCCGCCGCCGCAGGGTCCTCGAGGTGACGTCCGGCGAAGTCCGGCGTGGAGTGAGCGACCAGGACCGGGGCGTCGTCGCCGTGGCGTCGCCCGTCGTCGGCGACCCAGGCCAGGACCGCATCGCCGTTGACGAACGCGCCGTCGAAGCGCCCGGTGGGGCTGACGTCGTCCCAGGTGCGCTCGGGCCAGCGGGCGGCCAGGGCGAGCACCGGCTCGAACTCGCGGTCCAAGCGGGCCCTCAGCGGGTGGTCCGGCGCGAGGAGTCGGCGTGCCTGCGGGTCGGGCATCGCGAGCACGACGGCCGCGGCCGCCAGTCCGCTCAGGTCGGCGACGTCGTGGCGCTCCACGCCCACCTCGGCCGCGAGGTCCTCGACCAGGGACCGCAGGCCGGTGGGCGCACCCCACCGCACGGGCCCCTGCTTGACCAGGGGATCACCGTCCCCCAGCGCACAGAAGGTGCGGGTCCACTGTCGGGCCAGGCCGCGCTCCTGCCAGTCGGCGACGACATCCCTGAAGTCGGGGTCCGAGACCGTGAAGTAGGACGCACCGAGGTCGGTCGGCCGGCCGGCGAGTCGCTTGGACGCCATCCGTCCGCCGGGGTGGTGACCGCGGTCCAGCAGGCGCACCGCCAGCCCACCCGCGCGCAGCTCCCGTGCGCACGCCACGCCCGCGATCCCGGCGCCGACGACCACCACGTCAGGGCTGCGACCGATCCCGCTCATGGCGTCCTCATCCCCCGGTCGCCACGGCGACGACCGCAGCCACCGCCCCGCCGACGGCGCAGGCGCACCGCCACCGGTCGGCCACCAGCAGCCGGGACACCAGCGCATCGTCGCGGTCCGTCAGGCGTCCATGGGTCGGGGCCGCGGCCGTCGCGGTCAGGCCGAGGGCCCCGACCGCTCCGGCCAGGGCCAGCCACCCCGCCGCGTCGGGACCGGCGGCCACGAGCAGACCGCCCGTGACCACCAGTGCGCCGTACACGACGGCCACGAGCGGGGCGATCGCGCGGGAGTGCCCGGCGTGCGCAGCCCTCCACTCCTCGTCGCGCCGGTCCCCCAGCACGGGGTAGACGATCACGGTGACGGAGAGCTGGAAGCCCGCATGCAGGGCCGACGCGAGGGCGAACGCGGCGAGCGCGCTCACCGCAGGGCCGCGAGCACGGAGTCGGCGGCACGCTGGCCACTCACCAGCGCCCCCTGGATGGATCCGGTGTCGCGATGGTCCCCACACACGACGAGTTCGCCGACCCGCACCGGACGGTGCGGGGAGTACGGCGCCGGCTGGACCGGCAGCGCGTCGGGGACCTCGTGCCGCGCGACCACCTCCCACCCGGAGGGATCGACGCCCAGCAGGTCACCCGCATGCCGGCGCATGGCCGGCTCGTCGCTCGACCGTCCCGGGCCGAGCAGCGCCGAGCCCTGCACCAGGTGTCGGCCCGCGGGGGCGTAGGTCGGCGCAGCCCGCGAGACGACGGCGGCGTTGACCAGCGGTCCGCGCGGTTGGTGGCGGGCGTCGACGTGCAGCAGGTCCGACGACGGGGCGTCGGTCGCGGACCACCACGTCGTGACGACGCCCTTGGTGGCCGGAACCTCCACGCCGATCAGCTCGTGCGCCCCTGGTCCATCGGTGGCGACGACGACCTGGCGGGCAGTCCAGGTGCGGTCGCCGGCGGCGACGGATGTGGCGGCCACCCGGTCGACCCGCTGGCCCAGCTGGACCCGGTCTCCCAGAGGCGCCGCGACCTGCTCGGGCAGCGCCTGCATGCCGGCTGCCGGCAACGACGGCACGCCGCGGACGAACATCCACGCGAGCAGCAGGGCGAACCTGTCAGCCGTGCTGCCGTCGTCCTCGAGCAGCACCCCGGCGAAGAACCGGTCGACCACCCTTCGCATCAGGCCGTCCACGCCGGCGCGGTCGAGGCCGGCGGCCCGGTCGACGTCGTTGCGCCCGGCCAGCACGTGAGACAGCGATTCGTTGCGGCGCGGACGGACCAGCGGCCCGGCCCACCGGAGCACGGCCGCGATCTCGCCCGGCCGGCCCAGCGACGTACGCATCGTCTGCGGCAGCAGGCGCGGAGCACGCACCGGGTGCCCGAGCGCGGTGGTCCCGGAGTCGGTGACCGCCGCCACGCCGGCGCCGAACCCCTGCAGCCCGAGCGCGTCGACGTCCACCCAGCGACGTACGGCGGGGTAGGCCGGGTTGAGCAGCTGGAAGCCGCGGTCGACGAGGAACCCGTCGACCCGTTCGGTGCGGATGCGCCCACCGACGGCGTCGGCCGCCTCCAGGACGAGCACCTCGTGCCCGGCGTCGTGCAGGACCCGCGCGCAGCGCAGTCCGGCCAGTCCAGCTCCCACGACCAGCACGTCGGCGTCCACGCGCAGACTTTAGTGGGCCCCACCTGAGACAGCTCGTGTCCCTGGCCGCCCCGGTCAGCCGACCCCGACCTCGTGCCAGGCGCCCCGCACGATCTGGGCGGCGCCCTTGTGCACGACCCCGGCCTTCACCAGGATCCGCGCCGAGTCGGCCACCTGGGCGGCGGCCTGCGCGAACGTGCTGCTGGGCTGCAGGAAGTGCAGCGCGTGGTACCAGATCCGCGCGGTCAAGGTGGTGTCCCCGAGCTCGGTGGCGACCAGGTAGAACGCGCGGTTGGCGATGCCGGAGTTGATGTGCACCCCGCCGTTGTCGGCGGCGCCGGTGTAGCGGTCGGCGTAGTGCGCGGGCTGCGGGTCCTTGCCGAGGATCGGGTTGTCGTAGGCCGTCCCGGGGTTGCGCATCGAGCGCAGCGCCTCGCCGTAGAGGTCGGGCGCCATGATCTCGTCGCCGATCAGCCAGTCGGCATCCTCGGGGCTCTCGTCTGCGGCCCACTGGGTGATCGCGGTGCCGAACACGTCACTGAAGTGCTCGTTGAGGGCACCCGACTCGCCCTGGTAGATCAGGCCGGACGCGTACTGCGTGACACCGTGCGCGAGCTCGTGGGCGACCACGTCGAGGGAGCGCGCGAAGCCGGAGAAGATGACCCCGTCACCGTCGCCGAAGGTCATCTCGTCGCCGTCCCAGAACGCGTTGTTGTACTGGTTGCCGTAGTGCACGTTGAGCACGAGGTCGAGCGACCTGTTGTCGATCGAGTCGCGGTTGAGCGCGGTCCGGAAGAAGGACCGCACGACGCCGGCGCTGTCGTAGGCGTTGATGACCTCGGCGTCCCTGGTCTCCGGCGAGCCCTCCGGTCGGACCAGCGTGACCCGCTGGTTGGTGGTGTTGCCGCTGTCGTAGACCTCGCGGCGACTTGTTCCGGTCGCCGCCGGGGCGAGCGACGGCGCGCCCGCCGCGGGCGCGTCCCGCTTGATGGCGTCGGAACGACGATCACGCAGGACCTCGGAGAGGTCGATCTGGTCGTCGTCGACGGAGGTCACCGCCGAGTGGTCGGCAAGAGCCGCTTCGACGTACGGCGGCACGAAGAAGCAGGTGGTGCGAGTGGTGGTGGTCATGGTCCCCTCCCGAGGTAGCAGGCGAACGCCTTGCTAGGAGGACCCCGATGCGCGGGGGGAGATACACGGACCGCTAGGAGTCCGGGTCCGACCCGGCCCCGGCCCCGGAGCCCTCCCGGCGCTCGTGCAGCCGCTGCTGTGCCTCCGCGAGGAAGGCCAGGCACGGCGCGTCGGCACCCGGGTGCTTCTCGACCAGGTGGAAGATCCAGCGGTCCATGGCGGCCATGTAGCCGTTGTCCCCACCGGGGCGGTAGGCGGACCACTTGCGGTGGCCCTTGGCGCGGCACACCGTGCAGCCGATCTTGTAGGCGAACTGCTTCTGCCCGTCGAGATCGATCGACACCGTCGCCAACGGGCCGGCCTCGACAGCGGCCTTCCGCTCACGCGCCGATCGGCTCGCCACCATGTTCTTCGTGTCCCTGTCGTATTCCGAGCATGCCCTTCGGGGTCCTCATGAGAGTACGAGACGACGAGGAGGCACGACCATGTGGGACACCGTCCAGACCAACACGCTGCACCTGTCGCACGACCTGCCGTGTCCGCGCTGCGGGCACGCGGCGCACACCTACCTCGCGTGCAGCGACACCTGCACCTGCGCCCCGACCGTGATGCCGGGCTTCGACCACTAGCCACCGGCCCCTCCCGTGCACGAGGATCGTGACCCCGATCACTTCGGAACCGCCGAGGGAGCCCACCGATGACCGAAGACGTCCTGGCCAGCCGCGCACGCATCGAGACCATGGTCGAGGGGCGCACGCTGATCGACTCCCTGGCCGACACGGCGACGAAGTTCGCCGACGACGCGGCGTACAGCGACAAGCACGGCGAGGTGGGCGACGACGGCTGGCGCACGCTGACCTGGCGCGAGACCAGGGACCTGGCCCTCGATGTCGCCGGAGCGCTGATCGCCGCCGGTGTCGCACCGGGAGACACGGTGGCGATCATGGCCACCAACCGTATCGAGCACATGGTCGCCGACATGGGGGGCGTGCACGCGGCCGCGACCCCGATGTCGATCTACAACACGCTGTCGACCACCCAGGTGGCGTTCATCGCCGCCGAGGCGCAACCGAAGGTCGTGATCCTGGAGAACCGCGACCACCTGGAGCGCTGGAGCGACGCTCTCGAGGGCGTGAGCAAGGTCGTCATCATCGATGAGGCTGCCGCGCAACAGGGCGAGATGTTCACGACCTGGCACGAGTTCGTGGCGAGCGGCAGGGCCTTCCGGGTCGACCACGCCGAGGAGATCGAGCAGCGGCACGCAGCCCTCGACCCCGACGCCCCGGCCACGATCCTCTACACGAGCGGCACGACCGGCAACCCCAAGGGCGTCGTGCTCACCCATCACAACGTCATCTACGAAGCGGTCTCCACCCTGGAGGCGGCGGGCCTCGAGCCCGGCCTGCGTCAGGTCTCCTACCTCCCGCTCGCCCACATCGCCGAGCGCGTCCTGAGCCTGTACGCCCCGCAGGTCGTCGGCAGCCACTCCTACTGCCTCGGCGACCCGGCTGACCTCCTCGCCACCCTCGGCGCGGTCCACCCGACGGCGTTCTTCGGAGTCCCGCGTGTGTGGGAGAAGATCAAGACCGGCATCTCGGCCAAGCTCGCCGCCGACCCCAACCCGGACAACGTGAAGCTCGTGCAGGACTCGATGGCTGCCGGGCTCGCCTGGGTGCAGGCCCAAGAGGTCGGGGGCGTGATGACGCCCGAGATCGAGAAGGCCTATGAGGAGGCGGACACTGCCATCCTGGGCTTCCTCAAGCTCCTCCTCGGCCTGGACCAGGTCACCTGGGCAGGATCGGCGGCAGCGCCCATGCCGATCGAGGTCGCGAAGTTCATGGCCGGGCTCGGGCTCAAGGTGTTCGACGTCTACGGGATGACCGAGACCTGTGGCGCGGTCACCGCCAACGGCCCCGAGGGCTTCCGGCTCGGCACCGTCGGCCGCCCCACCCCGGGCATGGAGGTCACCCTCGGCGACGACGGAGAGGTGCTCGTCCGCGGGCCGGTCATCACCCCCGGCTACCACCGCCAGGAGCAGGCCACCCGCAACCTCATCGACGCCGACGGGTGGGTCCACACCGGCGACATCGGCACCCTCGACGAGGACGGCTTCTTCGCGATCGTCGACCGCAAGAAGGAGCTCATCATCACCAGCGCGGGCAAGAACATCGCGCCGTCCAACATCGAGAACCACCTCAAGGAGTCGCCGATCGTCGGCCACGCGATGGCCATCGGCGACAACCACGCGTACGTCGTCGCGATCCTCACCCTCGACGGCGAGATCGCGCCGATCGTGGCACAGCAGCTGGGCCTGGAGTTCGCCGACCTGGCCGACCTGTCCACCAAGCCGCAGATCCGCGCGATGGCCCAGGAGGCCGTCGACCGGGCCAACGCGCGCCTGTCACGCCCCGAGCAGGTGAAGGCGTGGGAGCTGCTGCCACACGAGTGGACCGCCGAGTCCGACGAGCTCACCCCGACCCTCAAGCTCAAGCGCCGTGTGGTGAACGAGAAGTACGCCGACGTGGTGACCGCCCTCTACGCCGCGGACGAGTGACCTTCGACCTGCAGGCCCACCGCGGTGGTGCCGGACTGCACCCGGAGAACACCCTCGAGGCCTTCGGTGCCGCCCTGAGCCTCGGCGTCTCCACGCTGGAGCTCGACGTCCACCTCACGCGCGACAACGACGTGGTCGTCAACCACGATCCGGCGCTCGCGGACGCGCGGCTGATCCGGCAGCTCGGTCGCGAGGACCTCCCGCCGACCATGCCCCTCCTCTGTGAGGTCGCGGCCCTCCTCGACGAGCGCCAGGCACGCGGCGTACGCGTCAATCTCGAGATCAAGTACGACGCGATGGCGGCCGCGGAGCTGACGTCGCGAGCCGACTTCGTGGCGGTCACGCTCGATGCCATCCGTATCGACGGCCTCGTGGACCGCACGAGCATCCAGTGCTTCGACTGGGGCGTCCTGGGTCTGGTGGGCAACGAGGAGCAAGGTGTACGCCGCAACCTGCTCGTCTCCCCGAGACACCTCGCGTCCGACGCGGCCGGCCCGTCGCGCTGGTTCGACGGCCTCGAGGTGGCCGCGCAGTTCGTCCTCACCGCCGCGGAGCAGGGCTTCGACGCCATCTCACCGATGCACGGCAACCCGTTCCGCGGCGGCGTCGACGACGCGGCCTACGTCCCCTTCGCCACCGCTGAGCTCATCGACGACGCCCACGACGTCGGCCTGCAGGTCATCCCGTACGTCGTCGACGACGCAGCGACGATGGCCGCCCTGATCCGGCTCGGCGCCGACGGGCTGATCACCAACTACCCCGACCGGCTCCGGGGTGTGCTCCACGACCTCGCACTGCCGCTGCCCGAGCCAATTCCCGCCCGCAACAACTGACCGGAACGGAGCGTCTCATGCACATGAAGAAGATCCTGATCGCCCTCGCCGTGGCACCCCTGACCCTCGCCTTCCAAGGCCCACCCGCGAACGCCGAGCAGCCCCCGGCACAGCAAGCCGCTCCCCGACAGGTCTTCGACGTCTCCGACCTCGAGACCGGCGCTCCCCCGGCGATCGCCTGGGCCACGCGCAAGGGTGCCCACCTGACGACCATCCACGGGCCCGACGGGGCCACGACGGTCCCGGGCGGCGACCTGATGCGGATGGCGTTCGCGCCCAACGAGGTCTGGTGCTGGGACAT